>NZ_MJXP01000027.1:0-130000 GCF_001762855.1 Campylobacter sp. BCW_6467
CCCCCCCCCATGGACACTTTATTTGAAATAATATTTTTACTCAAATATTTTTCTCCTTCCTTATTTAAAATGGTTTATTTTGAAATTAATTTCATATTATTTATTTTTTAATAATAATATAAAATATAAAAATAAAATAGCGGAATATTAAAATATTTAAACTTAAAATATAATTAAATATTAATTATTATAAAACTATATAGTTTGAATTTAAATTTTATTTTATAAAAAAATTGATTTAATGGGAGTAAAATTAATTAAATATTGAAATTATCTGTGAAATATTTTTAATTAATTTATATTAATTAAAGCTAGCCTGTAAATTCAGTAGCTTCATAGCCCATAGGCCTATCTACAAAACAAGATTTTTCTTTTAAAAATATAACCTCTATAGTTCCGACCGGTCCATTTCTATTTTTTCCAACAATAATTTCAGCATTTTCTTGCATAGCATTGGGTATAAAAATTCTTTGATAAGCTTTGCCTTCGGCTTTAGCTTTATTCTCTCTTTCTTTTTCTTCTTGCTCCCTATAAACCTCATCGCGATATACAAACAAAATAGCATCCGCATCTTGCTCTATAGCTCCACTTTCTCGCAAATCACTCATCAAAGGACGCTTATTTGCTCTTTGCTCTAAGCCACGATTAAGTTGTGAAAGTGCGATAATAGGCATATCAAGCTCCCTAGCTAAAAGCTTAAGTCCTCTTGAAATTTCACTCACTTGCAAATGCCTATCATTAAAATTTGAATTACTCATCATAAGCCCTATATAGTCAATCACACAAAGTCCTATACTTTCATCTTGAGATTTTAAACGCCTTAAAATAGCCCTTACATCAGCGATAGTTGCATAACCACTGTCATAAATATATAATTTCTTTTGACTATAATCATTACAAGCATCTCCTAAACGCTCCCATTCATCATCATTTAAATCCGCAGTTAAAATTCTTTGTAAAGGGATAGAAGTTTTTGAAGAAAGCATTCTTTGCATGATTTGAGTTGCGGGCATTTCAAGAGAAAATAAAGCCACACCTTTATTTTGTCTTAAAACTTTATCAATGAAATTTAAACAAAGGGTTGTTTTTCCCATACCTGGGCGCGCAGCGATTATTATAAGCTCACCTCCTTTAAAACCTTTTGTCATTCTATTTAGACCCTCAAAGCCTGTATCAAGGCCTATGATATTTTTATTTTCTAAAGTTTTTTGCTTTTTAAATTCTTCAAAAAGTTCTGATATTACTATATTAACATCTTTAATATCTCTAAAATTTACACGATTTGTAATGCTAAAAATTTCTTTACCAATTTCATCTGCGATTTCACTTACGGCACGATTTTCATTAATACGAGCTGGTAAAAGATGTGCAAAACTCAAAAGTTGTCTTTTGATGGACTTTTCGCGAAGTTCATTTACATAAGCAGGCAAATCTATCATAGAAGGAGTGGCAAGAATTTCTGCTAAAATCTCTTCATCTATTTTTTTATGTTTTTTTAAAAAACTTATAGAAATAGGCTCTTTGTTGTTGCTACAAGCTATAATTGCTTTAAAAATATCTTCATGAGCTTTAAGACTAAAATCTTTTGGGCTAATATCGCCTGCTATACTAGCGTAAGCTTCTTCACTCATGATGCAACTGCTTAAAATAGCTCGCTCTAAATCCAAGTCATAATACTCTTGTTGCACTAAATTTCCTTATAAATATAAATAATTTTAAAAATTTTATCTAAAAAAACTTAAAATTATAAACTTTAATTTTTTATAAATATTTAAAGTAATATTAGTTACAATTATAATCACAACATTTATTTTATTAGGAGAACACTTGAAAAAACATTTATTTTCATGTATTTTAGCTTCCATTTTAGCCCAGTCAGCTATGGCTGTAGATTTTCAAGAAGGTTTTAGTGGAAATTTAAGCATAGGTGTAGGTGCAAGAGATATTAAAAGCAATATTTCAACTTTAGCGGATAGTGATTACTTAGGTGGTTATGATGCTGATAATTCGGACTCTTCTTTTATTCCTTTTATCGGTGTAGAACTTTACTATGGCAACCTTATAGACAATGATAGAGTTTTTATCAAAAACTACAATGGAAGAGATATCAGCGGTATAGCTTTAGGTTATGAAAAAGCCTATTTAGAGCGTTTTAGTACTTCTTTTTCTGTAATTTCTTCTTTAAGAGAAAAAGCTTATGCAAATCCTTATCAAATAGGCAATAGAGAAGAAACTGATGTTGATAGATATGGTTTTAAAATCTCTCAACTTTACGAAAGTGATTTAGGAAAATTTACAGCTTCATATTTATTTAGCAAAAACAAATATGATAAAGACGCAGTTGAGTACAGCTCTTTAAAAAGAGAGGGGTATTATCACGAGTTTGAATTAAATTACAATTATAGTTTGTTAAATTTAGGACTAAGCTATGATTATAATGATGCAGATGGAAAAGCTCAAAGTTACTCAAGATATGGTTTTGGTATAGGAACAAATTTAGCTTTTGCTAATGACTATATCTTCACCCCAAATTTAAGTCTTAGCAAATATGAGGCAGTAGGAACAGATCCTATCTTCCACAAAAAACAAGACGGTAATATAGTTAAGCTTAATCTAAAAGTTGTTAAAAATCAATTTTTGGGTTATAACGGACTTTATGGTTTTGCAAATTATGGTATAGAAAAAAGAAATAGCGATATAGGATTTTATGATGAAACCTATCAAGTTGTTTTAACTGGAATAGGATATAAATTCTAAAAAATTATAAAAAAGCTCCTTTGATAAAATTTAAAAAAGATCTATCCACTATAAAGATAGATCTTTAAAAATCCTTTTAAGAAAAATCCAAGCTAAAATCAAAACACAAAATTCAGCAAAAAATGGACTTAACCATACTCCATTTAAACCTATAAAATAAGATAAAAGCAAAAGAAAAAATAAAGGCATGAATAAATTTTGCATTAAGCTTAAAACCAAAGAAAAACTTGCTTTATTAAAAGCTGTCAAAAAAGAACCGCTTAGGACATTAAACCATGCAAAAATATAATTAAAAGCAAAAAGCATCAAAGCTGTATAAGCAAAAGTTTTAAATTCTTGATCATTTTCTTTTGCAAAAAGTGCTATTAAATTTTCTCCAAATATCAATATAAATACTATAGAAAATAAAGATAAAATTCCCCCTGCAAAAAATACCACTTTTATAATAGCTTTAATCCTTAAAAAATCTTTTTTAGCATAATTATAACTAAGTGCAGGTTGCATCGCATCCCCCATAGCAATAATGAGCATTATAATAAAACTATCAATATATAAAATAATAGAAAAAGCTGCCACGGCTTGAGTGGTAGAAATTTTTAACAAAACAAAATTTGCAAAAATACTATATAAAGAACCCGAAACATTGCCAAAAAACTCGCTACTTCCATTATAAAGAATATTTTTAAAAATTCTCAAATTTATATATAAACTTGAAAATTTAAGCTCTAAATTTTGAAATAAAAAAGGAATAATTCCAAAAATACCACTTAAAACAATTCCTAAACAAGTTGCAAGGGCTACCGAAAACAAGCCCCAACCAAATACAACTATAAAAAGATAATCAAATATAATATTACTTAAAGCTATGATTATGTTCATAATCATACTATAGGTTGTTTTTCCACAAATTCTTAAATAATTATCCAAGGCAAAAGAAAGCATGGTAAAAGGTGCAAATAAAGCAAAAACAAACATACATTCTTTAGCCATGGTTTTAATCTCATCGCTAACATTTAGACAATCAATCAAAACAGGTCCTAAAAAATACTCCAAAATTCCAATAAAACAAGAGATTAGAAAAATAATCAATATACTAGAACTAAATATCTTTCTAGCTAAATTCTTCTTGCCTAAACCCAAATGCATAGAAATTTGCACTGCTGAACCTATAGCTATCATATCAGCCAAAGCAAAAGACATCATAATAAAGGGAATAATCAAGGCTAGTGCTGCTAAAGCATCACTTCCTAGATATTTTCCAACAAAAATTCCATCAACTATATAATAAAAAGAAATAAAGGCCATGCTTATGACATTTGGCACGGCACATTTTATAAAAAGCCTAAAAGGGCTTAAAGTGCTAAAAATATTTGACATACAAATCCTTTAAAAATATTAAAATAAAATATTTTTAAAGACGTTAGTAGAGTGCTTGAAGTCCTAAAATATAGAAATTTAAACGATAAGTTCTTATTGTTGTTTTTGTATTAGTTTTATTTTGCATTTTCATAGATTTAAATTAAAATAACTAAGAATTATAAAATTTACTTATTAATAAGTCAAATTTAGCCCGAAGGCTAAAATTTAAAGCACGGAAAGAATTTTTACAGCGTCATTTAACCCTGTAACTATACTTGCTCCATTTTTAGTAGCAATATCTCCTGCTACAAAGATGCCTTTAACATTGCTTTGTTTGTTTTCATCCATTAAAGGCACGCCTTTATCATCAACATTAATCCCGCATTTTTGTAAAAAATCAAGTGGAGTAGAACCACCAATAGCATAAATAATTCTATCATAAATATCGCTTGTACCATCGGTAAAATTTACCTTAGCCTTGCCACTATCATCTTCTACCTCATTAATGTCAATTCCTAGTTTTAACTCTACTTTACCCGAATTTCCAGCTTCGTGAATATCTTTAAGATTGATATCATTTAATCTTGTAAATTCTTTTTTGCGATAACAAAGGCTAACTTGATTTGAATTAGCCAAATCCACAGCGTATTCTGCTGCTGAATTTCCACCACCTACAACAAGAATTTTTTCATTTCCCAAAACTGAATTGGCATTAAAATTAATGATTTTTGTTAAAGTCATAGGAAGTTTGTAATCAGGCTTATTAGGCTTACCCATTCTACCTATAGCAACGATGATGTTTTTACACTCATAAACGCCTTTAGCTGTGCTTACTAAAAAAACTCCATTTTCATTTTTAACGCTCTCAACTTCAGAGCCAAATTCAACTTCTATATTGTGTTCTTTTAATACGTTTTGAAAAGTTTCTATAGTACTTTCTTTGGTACCATCTTCAAAAGGAACATGTCCATGATTAGTTCCTTCGCATCCCTTATAAGCTTTATCTACTCTTTTGCCATCTTTATAAAATTGCATTAAAGTTTGGCAAATGTTATTTGATTTTTCCAGTATCAAAACTTCTTTGTTTTTAAGCTTAGCTTCAACCGCACAGCCTATGCCTGTTGGACCTGCACCTACTATAATTAAATCTATTTTTTTCATTTATATTTATATTTACCTTTCAATTCTGATTTTTTTTGTATAATTTATCAAGTTTTTTGTAAATAAAGGATTAAAAATGCGAAATTTGCTTGAAAATATTAAGAAAAATTCTCAAAAACTACTTAACTTAACACCTAAAGATAAAGAAAAAATTATTTTAAAATTAGCTCAAATTTTAAGAGAAAATTTCAAAATTATCCTAGAAGCAAATAAAAAAGATATAGCAAATTTCACAAAAAGTGGAACAATAAAAGATAGGCTTTTGTTAGATGAAAAACGCATTTTAGCTCTTTGTGAAGGTCTAGAAAAAATCGCTTATATCGAAGATCCTATAGGCAAAATTTCTAAAGCTTGGAAAAATTATGCGGGTTTGAGCATACAAAAAATAAGCATTCCTTTAGGACTTATTTGTGTTATTTACGAAGCAAGGCCTAGTCTTAGCGCTGAAATTGCAGCTTTAATGATAAAAAGTTCTAATGCTTGTGTATTTAAAGGTGGAAGTGAAGCAAAATTTACAAACAAAGCTATATTTACTCTTGTTAGCAAAGCACTTAAGGAATTTGGTTTACAAGATTGTTTTGCTATGTTTACTCAAAGAGACGAGATCAAGCAAATTCTAACTTTTGATGATTTAATCGATGTGATCATACCTCGCGGTAGTTCAAATATGATACAAGAAATTGCAAACAATACTAAAATTCCTCTCATTAAGCAAGATAAGGGCTTGTGTCATGCTTTTGTAGATCAAAGTGCTAACTTAGATATGGCTTTAAAAATAATCCTTAATGCAAAGTGTCAAAGAGTAAGTGTTTGCAACGCTTTGGAAACGCTTTTAATCCATGAAAAAATTGCTAAAAATTTTATAAGTCTTTTAATCCCTGAATTTGAAAAATTTAAAGTAAAAATTCATGCCCATGAAAATGCTTTGGCTTATTTTAACAACTCAAATTTAGAAGTTTTTAAAGCAAATGAAAATACCTTTAATACAGAATGGCTTGATTTTGCTTTAAGTGTAAAATTAGTAAAAGATTGCGATGAAGCTATAGAGCATATCAATAAACACAGCTCCTTGCATTCTGAAACCATTATCTCAAATGATGCTTCAAATATCGCTAAATTTCAACGCCTTATAAACTCATCTTGTATTTATGCTAATGCTTCAACGCGTTTTAGCGATGGAGGAGAATTTGGCTTTGGTGGGGAAGTTGGAATTTCAACTAGCAAATTGCATGCAAGAGGTCCTATGGGGGTTGAAGATATTTGCACTTATAAATATATAATTAATGGAGAAGGACAAATTCGAGAGTGAATAAAATAGAAATGCTAAAGCAACACTTTAAAGAAATTGCTAAACTAAATTCAAGTGAACAAGTTTGGCAAATGCCTTTTTTTGCGGCTTTAGGTGTGGGTATAGTTTTAGGGTTTAGTGTATTTTTTGGAAAATTAAACTATGGACTCATTGCCATGATAGGAGCTTTATCTTTTTTATATGTTCCAAACACTCCTTTATATCATAGAATGGCTGTTGTGATGTGCTGTTCTTTTGGCATAGTTTCTAGTTTTTTCTTAGGAATTTTAACCCATTTTTTACCTGCAATTTTTGCCTTCATCCCTATAGGACTTGTGGCCATGGGAAGTTCTATTTTAATTAGATATTATAACATTGGTGCACCTGGATATTTTTTCTTTGTATTTTCTTGTATTTTAGGAGCTTATTCTCCTTTTGAAGCTAAGGATTTTATCTTTTTAGTGGGTCTTGTTTTTCTTGGGGCAATGGTAGCTAATTTAATGGCTTTGTTATATTCTATCGTTGTGATTTATGGATTTAAAAATGCTTTACCTAGCGAAATTCCACCTAGAGAATACATAGGTTTTGATGCAGTTTTTGTGGATTCTTTGATCATGGGTTCTTTTGTGGCTTTTTCTATATTTATAGGAATTTTTTTAGAACTTGAAAGAAGTTATTGGATAGCCATTTCTTGCACAGCTATTATGCAAGGTGTAACTTTAAATTCTATATGGATTAAACAAATTCAACGCATCATAGGAACGGCCTTAGGAGTATGTTTTGCATGGTGGCTTTTATCTAAACAATTTCACAATATAGAGCTTGTTTTACTTATGATGTCTTTGTTTTTTATAGGACAATTTTTAGTCAATCGAAACTATGCTTTAGCTATGATTTTCTTTACTCCTTATGCTACTTATCTTTCAGAAGCAGCTAATTTTATGAGTGAAAATGCAAATACATTGATACTCGCTCGCTTAGTTGATGTCGTAATAGGAAGCATTTTAGGACTTTTGGGTGGTTTTGTAATTTATAAACCTTATCTAAGAGTACATTTTGAACGCATTGCAAAATACATCTTTAGGATAAAACGAAAAGCTTAAAAGTCAAATAAAACACAAGCATTGTCCCCTAAAATTTGCTCTTGTTCTTTTTTAGATACGACAACTTCATTAAAAGCTGCTAGAGCCGATGAAAAATTAACATTTGCTTCAAAATTTGTATGCGGCCAATCACTTCCAAAAACAAAATTGCTAAGTGGAAAATGTTCTTTTAAAATTTCATATATTTTCTTTGCAAATTTTATAGCTTGTTCATTATTAACATAGTCTATTTTTGCTCTATAAAAACCGCTAATTTTAAAAAATATTCTAGAGTTTTTTAAGCAAATTAAATCCTCTAAATTTGTTAAGTTTGCATTAGCTCTTGCTAAATGATCAATAACAATATTACAACCATAAGGAATTAAATTTTTAACAATATCAACAAGATTATTATCCAAATCTCTTTGAATTTCTATTTGCATTTTAAGCTTACTTAAATTTTCAAAAAATTGAGTCCAAACTGTACTTTTAAAATTTGGCAATTCTTTGCCAATTAAATTTAATCTAACTCCACAAGCTTTTCTTTCTTTTAGTTTTTGAAGCTCATCAAATTTAATACCTTCATCAACCACAACTATAGCTTTTATATTTTCATCTTTTTCGATACTCTGAAGCAAAAATTCATTATCAACACCTAAAAAACTTGGCTGAACTAAAACCCCTTTATCAAAATCATAATGATCTAAATTTGCTTTATAATCTTTAAAACTAGCATCATAATCAGGTTTATATCTTGCATTTGCAACTGTATTTAACTTTTTCAAAAATATATGTGCATGAGTATCAATCTTCATTAAATTATCCTTATAAAATAAAACTCATTATAATAGTAGCTAAAATCGCCGCCATAAATCCTATTGGCACAGCTTTAATAAGTAAATCTTTAAATAATTTTTCCTTATATTTATCAGGACAAGATCCTAAAATTAAACTTCCTCCAGAAGAAAAAGGAGAAATAGCGGAAGCTTGAGCCCCTACAACAATACAAGAAAAAAGCAATGCCTCGCTTAATCCACTGCTTGCAGCAATGCTTGGAACTATAGGAAAAAGCGCTGGAGTAACCACACCCAAAGTACTTGAAAAAAGCGACATAAAAGCTGCAATAGCACACATTATTAACGGAATAAAAATCACATTGACCTCATTTTCTACAAGATCTGAAAATAATTTTATAGCACCTGCTTCAACTGCTATGCTAATTAACATCCCTACTCCACAAATCATTATTAAGGTTCCCCAAGGAATTAAAGCAACAACTTGTTTCTCATTGGCTAATTTTAAAAATAAAGCAATGGCAACAAAAATCATGGCTATCATAGCTATATCTATTTTTTTATTAAAATAACTAATTGTCTCATTATGTGGAAAAATAATATTTAGCACAGGAAAGATTAAAACAACAATAATCATCATAAACATGAGAATTAAAGTAGTTTTTTGTTTATAATCAAATGGATCAGGTTTTGAAATAACACTGGTTTGCATCTTATTTTTAAAAGCATTAAACACAAAAAAAGATAATACCACAATAGGCAAAATTATAGTAAAAGCAAAAATAATACTAGAATTTATAAAAGCTTCATTTGCTTCAATACCTGAATTTTGCATCAATCCTCGAAAAATAATCCCACTTTGAGAAGTCATAAAATTTGCTCCTCCTAAAGCACCATAGTTTATGGCCATAGCTCCGGCAATTTTACTTAAACCGATTTTATCGCAAAGTAAAAAAGTAAGGGGTGCCATAAAAGCCAAAACCGTATAAAAACCCGCTCCTAAAGCAGCTATAATAGCACTAACCACAAAAATAACAAAAGGAAGTAAATAAGGATGATTAGCAAAACGATACATCAAATGTCCAGCTAATTTTTCAAGAGTTCCATTTACGGTTGCAAAATTATAAAACAATGAAACAGCAAAAATAACAAAAAATATAGAAATAGGCCAAAAAGCTATGATTTTTTTAGGAGCTAAATCCATAAAAAAGGCTCCTATAATATAAGCAAAAATCATAGCAAAAATTCCAACATTATGTCTAGTAATATAGCCTAAAATGATGGCTACTATAATACTAGAGATGATTAAAAAAACCATTATCATCCTTTAAAATATTATAGGGCTTATGATATCAAAAAATATATTTTTCAAAGCATAAAAACAAAATCTAAAATTTAAAAAATATCTATTTAGTAACAAATTTACTCATCTTATAAAATATTTTACAGAATATCTTGAATTATAACAAGCAAAAACCCTTTTTAGGCAAAAAAACAACACCATAATCCCATCTAAAAATATTTGAAAATAGAAAAAATATTCTCATAAGCTCATCTTTATAATATAGAATTAAAACACTACAGAAAAGTCAAGTTTAAAAATTTAAAGAATGCCTTGAAGAATAAAATAAAAAATTGTATAAATTTAAAAAAGCCTTGGAATAGTCCAAAAGCTTTTTTTGTATTACTTGTTCGCTCTTTCTATATACTCACCACGCACAGTATCAACGCGTATAACTTCACCTTCTAGCACATGAAAAGGAATTTGCACTACTGCGCCTGTTTCTAAAGTAGCTGGTTTTTTATTTGATCCTTGAGTATCGCCTTTGAAATTTGGAGCCGTTTCGATGATTTTGAGTTCAACAACTTGTGGAACTTCTACGCCGATAGCCTTGCCATTATGAAAAAGTACATCTACCATCATACCATCAAGCATCCATTTTTTTGCCTCACCCACATCATCATCACTGATAGCTACTTGTTCATATGTTTGTGTATCCATAAATTGGCAATTTTCACCATCATCATAAAGATACTGCATAGTTTTATCTTCTAAATTTGGAGCTTCACATTTATCGCCTGCATGGAAAGTTTTTTCAAGTACTTTACCATCAATAAAAGATTTGATTTTAATACGCACAAAAGCAGGACCTTTACCTGGTTTTACATGCTGATACTCAACTATTTTAAAAGGAATTCCATCGATTTCTATTTTAAGTCCCTTTTTTAAATCACCCATTGAATAAGATGCCATAAATTTCCTTTGTTAAAAAATAAAAAATAATTCTATCAAATTTTGATTGATATCACAATAAAATTATTTTATTTGATAAAAAAATAAGTAAAATTATGCTAAAATTTAAATTTAAAGCATAGTAAATGCTCGCTTCTTTTTAGAAGAGGAAAGTCCGAGCTGCTAAAGACAAGCATTCCATCTAACAGATGGCTAGGGAAACCTAAGGGATAGTGCAACAGAAAGAAAACTACCACACAAGTGGAAAAGGTGAAACGGTGGGGTAAAAGCCTACCAGCGATTTTGGCAACAATTTCGGCTATGTAAACCCAATGTGCAGCAAGAAGGGATGGTTAGCGTCTTTGTTTTAACCCTTCGCTTGATTTTGTTTGTAAAAACAAAACTAGATAAATGAGCATTCAAGACAGAACTCGGCTTATCGCTATGCTTTTTAAGATCTAACATAGGTCAAAGCTTTTTGAAATTTTTGAATTTCAACAGCCTTTGCTTTTTTCTTTTGTTCAATTAGTGCAACAGCTTCTTGCAAAAGAGCTTGAATTTGATAAAATATATCATTTATATTTTCTTTTATAAAGTCTTCTGAGGGCGATCTTTTAGCTAAATTTTTAATAAAAGCTTTCATATCAAGTTTATCAAGCAAATTTTCAAGCTTATTAATATCTTCTTGAATTAACGCGAGTTTAAAATCATTGATCCACTGTTTCATTACTATGCACTTCTCTCCAAGCTTCTAGTAAACCTTTGGTTACATTTATAACTTCATTAATTCTTTCTTCGTTATTTTCTAAATTTGCCAAAGATAAAAGTTGAATTTCTCTTGTATAAAGCCCACTTAAATAATGCGCCACATCTCCACCTTTTTCATAATCTAAAGTATTAATAAGCTCTATAAAAATAGCTGTTGTTCTTTTTACAAAGTATACTCTTTGCTCTATATCCTCGTTTCTTATCGCCACTTTAGCCCTTGCACAAAAACGCAAAATTCCCTCATAGAGCATTTCGATAAGTTTTTGCGGAGATTCTATCCCCGCTTGATTTTGAGAATAAGCATTATAAGCTAAACTATTTTGCATCTTTTTTATCCTTAATTATTAGAATTATTTGCTGCATTGATCATATTAGTCACAGTTGTTAATTGCTGATTAAGTTTATTTAAGATGCTCTCATATTGCAACCATTGATTTGCCATTGTATCATACCTTGTATCAATCAAAGTTTGAGTTGATTCTTTGGTTTGGGTTAAAGACTTAGTATCATTTGTTAAACTCTCATCGTATTTTGTTAAAGAGCCATCTTTGCCTGTTATACCTTGTAAAGTTGTTTTAAGTTGCGCAAAAACACCCACACCTTCAACTGCCTCAGCAGCAATGCTCGTTTGGCTTAAGCCAAATTGTTTAAGAAATTCGCTATCTCCTTTTATGGCAAAATCAGAACTTCCGTCGGTTTTAAAATTAAGCTTATATCCTTTTTCTCCATCTTTTTCATAAGTTTCAACTTTAACTGTTAAACCTTCAATACCTTTACTATTGATATGATCAGCTAGATTTTGAAGCATTTCTTGTTCTGTTTTTCCTGTTAATTTAAAATCAGTTCCATCAGCATTTTTAGATAAATCATAAGTTTCAAAATTCGTAACAATTTGAAACTTACCTGAAGAAAAACTTATACCTTTATCATCACCTTCGCCCACATATTTGCTAAGACTATCTTCTTTAATTAAATCACCAGTATAGTTTATATCCTTGTATTGAGTAATGCCTGAAAAAAAGCTTTCAGTTAAATCGGGATTTTCTTTCATCTTGCTTTCAAAAGTGGAAGAGTCAAAATTTAGAGTTCCTGACTCAGTCATACTTAAACCATAGTCTTGTAAAGAAAGCATTACCTTAGCACTTACTTTATTTCCATTAGTATCTTCTACGGTACCATCAACTGATTGAGTTTTAAAAAGCGCAGAAATAATACTTGAGCGTATAGAGTTTACTTCGGTTACGCCTTGTAAAGAACCTTTGGTTCCTGTTTCGCTGTTATAGTCTGTAGCGGCATTAAGATTTAACACTAAATCATTATAGGCATCAACCATATCTTGCATAGCCTTGGTAACAGACTCACTATCTTGCTGAACATCAAAATTAATTTCACCTGTTTTATTTAAAGTCAAAGTAATACCTACACCAAGATCGGTTATAGTATTGCTCGATCTTGTCATCTTGATACCATCCATGGTAAATTTAGCATCCTGAGCTTTTTGAATATGCAAAGGATTATCTTCGCTATCAATAATGCCAACACCTTTTTTACTTTTAGCAGGATCAAAATCTTCAGCTTTTAAAGCATCTTCATCGAGTTTCCAACCAAGACTTTCAAAAACACTTTTAGCATTTTCATCAACTTTGTATTTACCATCAGAATCTTTTGCACCCGGATAAAAGCTTATAGCACTATCTTCACCTGTCTCCTTACTCGTTAAGGTTAAGCGATAAGGTGCGTCTTTTTCTCCTGTATTTACCATCTTAGCTACAATTTCTCCACCCGTAGCAGTATTAATCTTATCAACTAAATCACTATAGGTTGTATTTTTATCTATAGTAACGCTATATTCTTTTCCATTAGAAAAAAAAGTTAAATTTGTAGGTTCTTTTAAACTTGCATTGATAATTCCTGTATCATTTACCAAACCCTTGCTTTGATAAACATCTTTTTGGGCAAGTTGAGTTACATTGATATTCATGCTTTGCAAAGCAACACCTGAAGTCACACTAAGGCTTGCAGGAGGATTATCAGTGATACTTGCTATAACCTTTCTTTTTGCAAAAGCCGTAGAGTCTCCTAAAGACGATACAGCTGCTTGAAAAGCAGAAAGCTTGGTTTTAAGCTCGGTTAAATCTTTTTGTTTGGTTGTATTTTCTTCGATTTTTTTAGTATAAGGATCAATACGAGCTTTTTGTTCTGCTTCTTTTAACTTGTCTAAGGTTTCTTGAGTTAAAACCCCAGAACCAAATCCTAAACTTGATAAACTACCGAATGCCATTTTTAACTCTCCTTATCAAATATCATTCCTATCACATCTCTAAAATACTCAGCTAATCTCATAGCTTCTTCGCTAGGAATTTGACGAATTTCCCTTCCAGTACTTTTTTCAGTCACGCTAATATACATAGAATTAATTTTATCACTATAACCAAAACGAACATTAGTATCTAAAGAATCCATTTGTTCATTTAACTTTTTTGTAATATCAGCTAACTTTTCATTCACACCTTGCTGTTGTCCATCATCGCCTCCTTGGCTTTGACTTCTATCGGTTTGAATGTTTAAACTAGCCTGTGTCTCACTTGTTCTTTGGCTAATGTTTGCCAAAGCTGTATCCATTTGCCCATTTGCCTTCGATATTTCCATTTTAAAATCCTTTTTAAAATTTCTTATTGCTAGTTACAAGCTTATATCGACAAATTTATAAATTTATGAACACTTAGTAAAGAAAAATTTATTTTTCAATATAAAAAATAGTAAGCAAAAACTGTGCCAAAATTTTAAAAAAATCTCAACTATCTTAAAAAATTTCAAATTTATTAAAAAGATCTGGATTATTTTCTAAGATATTACGTAAGATTAAATCTTCTATCACGCTTTTAGTGCAATCTGTTTGCTTAGGCCAAGTTCTTAAATAGCCCTCAGCTTCACCCTTAGCACTTGCATCCACTCCAAGTCTTTCTTCTTTGATAAAAATATCTCTTTTAGCATCTATATTATTTACCACACGCCAAACAAGCATATAAGGGTTTTCAAGCTTATTTTCAGTATCCAAAAATACTAAAATCCTAAAATGTTTTTTAAATTCTAAAAATTTATTAAAACTTTGTTCAATTTTTTCTTTTTTATTAAGCAAAATGCAAACTATAGGACTTTTGCTTTCTTTATAAAATTGCTTTAAATTTAAAAGCTCTACCTTAGTTTTAAAAAGTTCTAACAATTTTTCATCTTCTAAAATTTCAAGCTCTTCTACTTGTGTTTCCTTGCAAGCATCAAGTCCTGCTTTACCCCCAAAACAAGAATTAGGCGAAGCATGATCTAATTGATCACAAATTCCTTCTGAAATTAACATTTTCTTTGTATCAAAACGATTTAAAATATAAGGAATTAAAGCATCATAATCTTTCAAAGAAGGTGCATTTTTATCTACAAAAATTGCATGTTTAACAAAACTCATTTGCCCTACTCCCCAAAATGCATGCATAATTTGTTGCGCATGAGCGGGATATTTTGCATCAATTTTTGCTAAGATAAGATTATGAAAGACTCCATTTTCAGGCATATTATAATCAATTAAATCAGGTACTGAAGTTTGAAGCAAGGGTAAAAAAATTCTTTCAGTACCAAGCCCCATGATCTTATCTTCTAAAGGAGGTTTTCCTACAACCGTTGCTTGATATATCGCATCTTTTTTGGCATAAATTTTTTCTACTTTCATCACAGGAAAAAGTTCAGCAGGAGTATAAAAACCTGTATGATCTCCAAAAGGACCTTCGATTTTAAACTCTTCTAAATCCACATAACCTTCAATAACCACATCACTATCACAAGGTACAAAAATACCATTTTCACAAGGGGTAAGTTTTGCAGGAGTTTTTTTAATAAAACCATAAAGCAAAAGTTCAAAAATTCCTTTAGGTAAAGGTGCTTGAGAACACCAAATATAAAGTGGATCTCCACCTATAGCTATACTTACAGGCATTTTTTTAAAACCAGCATTTTTGTATTCGTGATAAAAATTTGCCCCATCTTTATGAATTTGCCAATGCATTAAAAGTTCATTTTTATCACTCATTTGCAAACGATACATTCCAAGATTATTTTGAGTTTTATCTAAATTTTGCGTATAAACTTGCCCCATGGTGATAAATTTACCCGCATCATCTTCCCAAGTTCTAAGCACTGGAAGTTCTTCAAGAGAGTTTAAAATTTCATAATCATACAAGGCTTTATTTTTTTTCAGTCTTTTAGGAGGAACATTTTTAAAACTTAACAAATTCATAAAAAAATCCATTTTTGCTTTAAAACTCGTAGGAATATGAAGCTTGGTGAGTTTTGAAATTTCTTCAGCCACCTCTTCATAATCACGCCCAAAAGCTAAATTTAAAGCCTTTTCATTGCAAAAAGTATTCATCAAAACAGGAAATTTATATTGTTTATTTAATTTTTTATCTATAGGATTTTTAAACAATAAAGCCTTACCTTTTTCTCCTTTTTTAGCTTCTATATAGGCTAAATGAGCGATTTCAAGATCTACATCTACAGGCTCTTCAATTACCCTTAAAAGATCATTTTCTTTTAAAATTTGAATAAATTCTTTCATAGCATGCTCTCAGCTTTTTTTAAAAGTTCTTTAGCACCTTTAGCAATAAACTCCTTAGCCAAACTCTCTCCAAAACCTTTAAAATCATCTTTTTTAATCATTCTTTTATCTTTTAAAATTTCTCTTCCATCGGGTAGTCCAAGCACTGCACGCACACAAATTTCATCTCCTAAAAGCTCTGCGTTAATACCTATAGGAACTTGACAACCCCCTTCTAAAGTAGCAATAAATTCTCTTTCAATGCTTGTTTCAATCAAAGCATTTTCATCATTTAAACATTTTAAAAGTTCTAAAATTTTTTCATCATTTATGCTTTCTATACCTAAAGCTCCTTGAGAAGCCGCAGGAATAAGCTCATCCTTGCTAAATCCATAAACAAAATTCACTTGCTTATCTAAGTTTAAGCGTTTAATTCCCGCCATTGCCAAAATAATCGCATCAAATTCATTATTTTTTAATTTCTCTATACGAGAATTAACATTACCACGCAAAGAAATAATCTCTAAATCAGGTCTTAATAATAAAATCTGCATCTTGCGTCTCAGACTAGTAGTGCCTATTTTTGCACCTTTTGGCAAAGAAAGAAAATCTTTATAATTTTGACTTAACATAGCATCATTGCTTTGCTCTCTTTTACTTACCGCTGCCAAAACTAAACCTTGAGGAAAAAAACTAGGCACATCTTTTAAACTATGTACCGCTAAATGCGCTTCTTTTCTTAACATACTTTCTTCAAGTTCTTTTGTAAAAAGTCCTTTGCCGCCAATTTTTGCCAAAGGAGAATCCAGCAAAACATCACCTTTCGTTTTAAAACCTTCTAAAAGCACTTCAATTTGATGTGTATTTTTTAAAATTTGGGCTACATGTTCACTTTGCCAAAGAGCTAATTGACTTTTTCTTGTTGCGATAATAAGCTTCATTTTCTATCCTCTATAATTTCAACATCAATGATTTCTTCATTAGAATTTTGATACTCTTGCTTAGTGTATTGATATTTTGATTTAGTCATTATTTTCAAAGCAATACCAAAGAAAAATACAAAAATTCCAAAAACACTTGTAATAATCCCTGGAACAACAAGTAAAAACCCTGCGATAACAAAAGAAAATTGTGTTAACATATCCTTTAAGCCACCCATTTGAAATTCAAGCATGTTTTTCCAAAAAATTCCCAATAAAACCGCACCAAAAATCATACTCAAAAGTATGAAAAATAAAAAATTACCAAAACCAAAAAACACTATAAAAAATATACTTGCAATAATTTCAAGTACAAATAAAGGGCTTAAACTTAATTTATAATTCATAACACTTTCTTTTTAAGAATTTCCATAAGTTCATCAGTTTTTATAAGTTCCTTTACTAAACCTTCTCTTTGGATAAACTCTATTTCATTATTTTCTAATCCTTTACCAATAACTAACGCATAAGGAAAACCCATAAGTTCAAAATCATTCATTTTGACCCCAAAACGCTCATTTCTATCATCAAGCAATACTTCTAATCCAAGATTGGTTAAATCCTCATAAAGCTTATTAGCAAATTCTAAAGCCTTTTCATCTTTGAGATTTGAAACAATAATTTCAAGCACAAAAGGAGCTAAAGTTTTATTCCAAATACATCCTTTTTCATCATGACTTGCTTCAATAGCTACAGCCAACAAGCGTGAAACACCTATGCCATAACATCCCATGTAAAAAGGCTGACTTTTGCCATTTTCATCTAAGAAATTTGCATTCATCGCTTTGGAATATTTTTGTCCTAGTTTAAAAATATGCCCTACTTCTATACCTTTGCTTTGTTTTAATTTTGCTCCACATTTAGCACAGCAATCCCCTTCTTTAACTTCAATCAAATCTTTAAAACGATCTTTGTTTAAATTTACAACATCAATACCGATTAAATGATAATCTTTTTCATTCGCACCCATAATCATTTGTTTTTCGTTTTCAAGCTCAAAATCTATATAAAAATCTATATCTTTTAATCCCACAAAACCTATAAAACCAGCTACTAAACCAGCTTTTTCTAATTCTTTTTCGCTTGCATCGACTAGTTCAAGAGCACTACAAGCATTTTGAGCCTTGATTTCTTGTAAATCATCACTTCCTCTTATAAAAAACACAACTAATTTGCTTTCATTTTCATAAATAGCTTTTTTTACCACTGCTTTAATCGTATAAAAAGCATTGATTTTAAAAAATTGTGCTAAAGAATCTATAGTTTTAATATTTGGAGTGTGAAATTTACTTGCATAATTTGCTTCGGGACGCTCATCTTGACAAATTTTTTTAGCTCTTTTTGCAGCTTCAACATTAGCTGCATAATCACAATTTTCGCAAATTAAAATATCATCTTCCCCATTTTTTGCCAAAACCATAAATTCCTTAGAACCGCTTCCACCAATAGCCCCACTATCAGCTTCAACTGCTCTAAAATCAAGTCCCATTCTTTGTAAAATTTGAGAATAAGTTTTATACATAAGCTCAAACTCACGCCCTAAATCTTCTTCATTAGCATGAAAACTATATCCATCTTTCATTAAAAATTCACGACATCTTAAAAGCCCAAATCTAGGCCTTGCTTCATCACGAAATTTAAGTCCGATTTGATATAAATGCAAAGGAAGTTGCTTATAGCTTGTGATTTTGTTTTTTACCAAAGAAAGCATAGCTTCTTCATGTGTTGGGCCTAAAACAAATTCATTTTCTTTTCTGTCTTTAAAACGCAGAAGTTCTTTTCCAAAAACATTATAACGCCCACTTTCTTGCCACAAACTTGCAGGAGTGATAAAACTAAGATTTACTTCTTGTGCTCCAGCCTTATCCATTTCTTCTTTAACTATATTTTTAATCTTATCTAAAACTCTTTTTCCTAAAGGCAAGAAATTATAAAGTCCACTGCCAATTTGTTCTACAAAACCCGCACGCGTTAAAAAAATATGACTAGGCAAACTCGCATCTTTTGGCGCTTCTTTTAAACTTGGTGCATAAAATTTAGTAAATCTCATCATTATTCTCCATATCAAATTCACATTTATATTGATTTAAACCTTCAAGATTATTTTGCAAATCAAAAACATAACGCATAGCATTAATCACTGTATCGCTTTGCATTTTACCTTGCAAATGCTTCAAATTCACAGTAGGTGTGTGTAAAAAAGCCTTAAAAACTTGATGAATCAACTTTCTAGCCTCTTCTTTGTCGGATTTTTTCAAATATCCTTTTTTTAACGCAATTTCAAGTTGTTTATCTGCATATTCTTTAGCTTGCAAGCGTATGGCTTTGATAATAGGCATCAAAGCCAAATCGTTTAAATACCTAAAAAATTCACTTGTTTCACGACCTATTATCCCATAAGCCATACGAGCTTCTTGTTCTCTTAGTGCTAAATTTTTTTGAACCACAATCTCAAGATCATCTACGGCAAAAACAGATATATTTTCATTTTCATTAATATCGATATCCCTTGGAACTGCAATATCAAAAAAATACCTTTTGTAAGGAAGTTCTTCTATTAAAGAATTTGTAATAATAGCATTTGGTGCATTAGTAGCTGAGAAAAAAAACTCATATTGATTTAAATATTTTTTTAAATTTTCTAAACTATCATATTCGCTTAAAACACCAAGTCTCTCACACAAATCTTTAGCTTTTTGCAAGTCACGATTTAAAATAATCACTTTAGCACCCGCAGCAATTAAATGTTTTGCCGCAAGCTCTCCCATCTCTCCAGCTCCAATAACAACAGCTTTTTTTTGCGTTAAATCTGCAAGTTCTTTTGCTTTTGCCACAGCAACACTGGCCACAGAAATAGGATTTTTAGAAATTTGAGTTTCATTGCGTACCTTAGCAGCACATTTAAAAGCACTATGCACTGCTCGTGAAAGGTGCACTCCGCAAAAATTATTTTTTACGGCAAAAGCAAAGGCATCTTTTAATTGCCCCGCTATCTGAGTTTCTCCAACCACCAAACTATCCAAAGAACTTGCTACGGAAAAAAGATGATGGATTGCTCCACTATCTTCAAAAATATCAGCTTTTTCAAGTAAAATATCTTTATCCACATCACAAAGCAAAGCCAAAGATTTAACAATAAACTCCGCACAGGCCATTTTTACAAAAGCAACAATTTCAACACGATTGCAAGTACTTATAACCAAACATTCTTCAATATTTTCATGAGTGCTAATGATTTTTAAAAACTCACTTTTTTTAGCTTCATTGGAAAAGCTTAACTTTTCCCTTAAGGCAATATCTGTATTTTTATGAGTAAAAGATATACAATAATACATTAAAATTCCCTATCTATCATAGCTTTAATAATATCATTAAGCTTGTTATTATCATATTTTTCAATCGCTTTACTAGCCTTTTTTGCATAAGTTTTAGCTTCTAAAATAGCTTTTTCCAAAGCTTTTTGTTCTTCAAATTTAGTTTTTAGCCACTCTTTTTCATTTTCATTTAAATCTTTTTTAAATAAAGTCTGCAAATATATCCTATCTTGTTCTTGTAAATTTTCATAAAGATAAATATAAGGTAAGGTAGTCTTACCCTCTTTAAAATCATTCATAGCAGGTTTTCCAAGAATTTTTTCATCACTCTTAATATCTAAAATATCATCAATCATCTGAAAAGCGAGTCCTAAATTTTTTCCATATTCTGCAAAATCTTTTTCATATAATCCAGCCAAAATAGCTCCGCATCTCGCACTTGCTTCGATCAAAACAGCTGTTTTATTATAGATCATTTTCAAATAAGCTTCTTTATTGATATTAAATTTCTCTCCCAAATCAACATCCATAAGTTCGCCTATAGCAAGCTTTACAACAGCATCTGAAATAATACTTGCAAATCTAGCATCCATTTTGCTTAATTCATAAAAGGCTTTGGAATACAAAATATCGCCCAACATAAGAGCATTTTTTGTACCAAATTCAGCATTAACAGATCTTGCTCCACGTCTTAACTCACTCTCATCAATAATATCATCATGTAACAAACTGGCAAGATGTATCAATTCTATAGCTGCGCAAATTTTAAAAGCAATCTCACTCTCATCTGCGATAGCTAATAATAATTTAGAGCGTAATTTTTTTCCTGACTTTACATTTGAAAGCATATTTAAAATAGGTTCATAGCCAAGCTCTTGTAAAAACTGTTTTATTAATTCATCTATTTTTTGCACTATCTTTTCCTTGTTAATTACTATTATTATTTTCTTTGCTTGTTAATGGTTTTACCTGAGGTTCGTTAAAATTAATCATAGGAACAACCTGATTATTTTGCGGTGGATTTTGTAAAGCTTTTTTTCTCGGATCTAAAAATTCTACCATTAAACGAGATTCCTTGTCTTCTATATAAACTGTAAAAGTTGCCAAACCTTTATTATAACCACTAAATTCTAAAATCAGTCTTGCTCTATCAATATGTGGATTGGTATAATCAGGTATTAAAGTTTGAGTTACCCAATCTAAATTTCTTCTTAAACTCATCACAAATTGACGCGGATATTTGCGAAATTTCGAATGTACGATGATATTAGCATTATCAAACAAAGTCCAATAAAAATCAAAATTTTGCACCTTATCTTCATAGCCTATTTCTTTAATCTGCACACTAGCTCTCTCATCTTTTTTAAGTATAAATTTATAAGTATAATCAAAAGTTGGTTCAGATGCTAAAACATTGCTAAAAATAAAAAAAATACAAATTAAACAAGGGCTTATTTTAAACAATTTTAGCCTTCGTGTCCTAAAATTTTTGCGCCTAATTCTATATAAATATCATTTTGCCTTTCTTCTATAAAATCACCATTTTCTAATATGAAATTTTTTACATCCATTTCTGTTAAACCTTGTTTTTCTAAAAGTTCTACCATGGCAATATGATCAGCAAAAAATTCCTCAAAAACTTTTTCTAAGGCTCCTAAATTTCCATTTTGTATAATTTCTATAAATTTTTCTTTTGGAGTTTTATTAAACATTTCATCAAAAAAATCCATTAATTTTCCTTGAAAATATAAGTTTTTGATTATAAAATTTTAATCGTTAAAAGTAGCTAAATTAAAATAATTAAAATTTAAATTTTATTTGCAATATGTAAAATTTTAGAAGTTAAATTCCGCATGGTGCGGAATTTATTATGAATGTGGTTTTGCTTGAGTAGCGTATTTTACACCCAGATCAAAAGCCTTAGCATTTGCGTCACGAGTTTTTGCAGGAACCATATGAAGCATAGTGTCTTTTAAAACATCTAAATCTATACATTTACTCATATAAGCAGCAATTGCAAGTGCTACAACTGATTGAGTAGCCACATTTCCTACCTCATCTTTAGCTATGGTGATAATAGGAATTTCAAAAATTTTCCATTTTTTATAATCTTCGCTTTCAGGATGTACTAAATTTGGCTCTACAACTATGATACCTCCTTCTTTTACACCCCCGCGAAAACCTTTATAACCCTTATCTGCAGTCGAAAGCATAAAATCTACTTCCCCTTCTACAGCATAAGGAAATAAAATTTCTTTATCATCGATGATAATATCCACCTTAGTAGGGCCACCACGCACTTGTGAAGTGTAAGTAGAAGCCTTAAAAGCTTGACGACCTTCTTTAATGGCCGCTTCTGCCAAAATTTCTCCTGCGGTGATAACACCTTGTCCACCTTCACCGCCAAATCTTAATTGATATTTCATTTTAAAGCTCCTAAATCCACCATTCTTTTTTCTTTGGCTGCACGACGTACTTCTTCATAAGCATGGCAATATTCTGGCTGAGAATTATCTTCATGTAAAATTCCTGTTGGAAATTTATCTTTTCTTTCTTCAAAATCCATGCTTTCAAATTTAGCTTTATCCACAACGCGATTTTTAATCCAATCAAGCATAGCTACAGCTTCACCCATTTTGTTTTTTCTGCCCAGATTGATATGACAATTTGAAAAAACATCTACAAAACTATAACCCTTGTGTGCTAAAGCTTTGTAAATTAAATTTTCAAGCTTATTAGCTTCGATCACATTACCCCTTGCCACAAAAGAAGCACCTGCAGCTTTAGTTAATTCACACGCATCAAAATTGGGGTCAATATTTCCAAATTGAGCTGTTACTGTATAAAAACCTTTTGGAGTGGTTGGACTTGTTTGAGAATTCGTAAGTCCATAGATAAAATTATTAATCACAATATGTGTTAAATCAATATTTCTACGACAACCATGTATAGTATGATTTCCACCAATTGCCAAAGTATCCCCATCTCCACTTACCACAATAACATGTTTACTAGGATTGGCTAATTTAATACCTGTTGCATAAGCTATAGCTCTACCATGAGTTGTATGAACTGTATTGCAATTTACATAAGAACTCATTCTACCACTACAACCTATACCCGAAACAAGACAAACATCATCCATATTCCAACCAAGTTTTTCTATTGCACGGATAATACATTTTAAAACAACACCATCGCCACATCCCCAGCACCACTGAGTAGGCATTTTATCTACTCTTAGATATTCATCATAATTAAAAGCCATTTATATATTCTCCTTTACCTTAGCAATAATTTCACTTGGAGTGATAGGACGACCATTTGCACGGTGCAAGCTAATAAAATCGCGACGCGAAGTTACTCTTTCAATCTCTTCAAGATATTGTCCCATATTAAGCTCGCTTACCATTACTTTTTTAAATTTGCTTACAACTTCAGCAATTTTTTTCTCAGCCACTGGATAAAGAGTAATTGGACGGAAAAGTCCCACTTTAATCCCTTGTTCTCTTAATCTTTGTATAGCTTCTTTTGCTGAACGACTCACGCTTCCATAAGCAATGATTAAAAATTCAGCATCATCAAGCATATACTCTTCATAAGCACAAATATCTTCTTGATTGTTTTTAATTTTACCTATGAGTCTTTCCATATTTTTTTTCACTATGACTCCATCTTCAGTTGGAAAACCTATATCTCCATGATGAAGTCCTGTAACATGATAACGATAACCTGTAAAGAAAGGATTTAAAGTTGCAGGCTCATTTTCTCCTGCTGCATAAGGTTTATAATCCTTTTTATCTCCTTCGAATTTTTTACGGTTATAAACTTTAATATCTTTTAAATCAGGTAAAACCGCTTTACCATTCATATGCCCTACAGTTTCATCCATAAGTAAAAACACTGGAGTCATATATTTTTCAGCTAAATTAAACGCTCTAATGGTTTCTGTATAAGCTTCTTCAAGACTTGCAGGAGCAATAGCAATGCTTGCAAAATCCCCATGAGTTGGTGCTTTAGCCTGAAACAAATCTCCTTGTGCTACACGGGTTGGAAGACCTGTTGAAGGACCACCTCTCATAACATTTACAATCACAAGTGGAATTTCGGCAATAAATGCAAGTCCTATTTGCTCTGCTTTTAAAGAAATTCCAGGACCGCTACTTGCAGTCATGGATTTTACTCCACTCATTGCCGCACCAATAGCCACACTAATACCTGAAATTTCATCTTCCATTTGTATAAAAGTTCCATCATTTGCAGGAAGCATATGACTTAGCTCGTGAGCTATCTCACTACTAGGGGTAATAGGATAGCCTCCAAAAAATTTACATCCACAATCAATCGCAGCTTTGGCGATTAAAACATTACCTGTTGCTATAACTTCTCTCATTATTTTTCCTATGCTAATTTTTTGTATTTGTTATTTTTTACGGCTACAGCTCTATCTTTAGACTCAGCAGTAAGTTTGGCAAATTTAAATTCATCTCTTTTTGCCACCATAATAGCAAAATCAGGGCAATGTGTCTCACACTCGGTACAGCCTATACAGGATTCAGGGTGTACCACCTCTATCATTTGTCCTAAAACCGCATGCACATCATCGCGCATAGCTAAAACCCCAGCGGGGCAATAGCTAACACAAATATTGCATGCTTTGCATCTATGCTCATCTACCCAAACAGGGGTATCTTTTGGAGCTGTCATACTCATGTTTTTCCTTTATCAACCTAATATTTTTTGAATTTCTTCACCAATTAAAGCCGGAGAATCCACCACATGAATTCCGTAACTTTTCAAAGCTTCTTTTTTAGCCACAGCACTTTCATCAGCACTTCCTACTATGGCACCTGCATGCCCCATTCTTTTACCTTTTGGAGCAGTTGCACCTGCAATGAATGCTACCACAGGTTTGCTAATATTTTCTTTAATAAATTTAGCCGCTTCCACTTCCAAACTACCACCAATTTCACCTATCATTACAATAGCTTTAGTTTCATCATCTTTTTGGAATTCACTTAAAAGTTCTTTATAAGCAAGACCTATGATAGGATCACCGCCAATTCCTACTGCAGTAGAAATTCCATAACCACCTTGAACTACCTGATTAGCAGCTTCATAAGTTAAAGTTCCACTTTTTGAAATAAGCCCCACGCAACCTTTTTTAAAAATAAAACCTGGCATAATTCCTAATTTGCATTCTTCAGAAGTGATAATACCTGGACAATTTGGTCCAATGATTTTCATACCCTTTTTATTAGCATATTGCTTAGCAAACATCATATCCTTTACAGGTGTATGCTCTGTGATTACAACTGTAAGCTTAATACCCGCATCGGCTGCTTCAATCACGCTATCACCCACAGCAAAAGCAGGTACAAAGATCAAACTCACGTCAGCCTTTGTTGCTTTAACCGCATCTGCAACGGTATCAAAAACTGGTTTACCTAAATGAGTTTGTCCGCCTTTATGAGGGGTGACACCTCCAACTATATTTGTACCATAAGCCATGCATTGCTCAGCGTGAAAAGTTGCTTCTTTACCCGTAAAACCTTGAACTATTACTTTTGTATTTTTATTAACCAATATACTCATTTTCTATCCTTATCCTACTAAACTTTTTACAAGCTCTGCACCGTTTTTAAGATTGGTTGCTGCTTTGATATTTTTAAGATTTGAATTATCTAAAATTGTCTTTGCTTCTGCTGCGTTAGTGCCATCAAGACGCACTACAATTGGAATATTTACCTCAACATTCTTAGTAGCTTCTAAAATTCCATTTGCTATCCTATCACAACGAACAATGCCACCAAAGATATTAATAAATATAACTTTTACATTTTTATCTCTTAAAATAATTTCAAAAGCCTTTGCAACAGTTTCGGGAGAAGCTCCCCCACCTACATCTAAGAAATTTGCAGGTTTTGCGCCACTATAATTAATAATATCCATAGTTGCCATTGCTAGACCCGCGCCATTTACCATACAAGCTACATCTCCATCTAATTTCACATAGCTTAAGCCAAATTCAGCCGCTTCTCTTTCAGCAGGATTTTCTTCGGTAATATCTCTAAGTTCAGCAATTTCAGGATGACGATAAAGCGCACTATCATCAAAACTGCATTTTGCATCAAGGGCATAAAAATCCCCTTCTGCAGTTTTAATTAAAGGATTGATTTCAAGCATATTCATATCTTTATCCATGTAAAGCTTATAAAGTTTAGCTATCATAGAAATGAGTTTTTTGCCTTCATCTTTATCAAGTCCTAAAACTCTCGCTACTTCAAGTCCATGAAACATTTTAAAACCAATTTGTGGATCAATGCCTACTTTTGCAATTTTTTCAGGACTTTCTTTGGCTACTTTTTCTATATCCATCCCTCCTTCACTTGAAGCGATAATGGTAATTTGCTCTGCCATTCTATTAAATAAAATAGCCAAATAATACTCTTTTACTATATTAGCGCCACTTTCTATATAAAGTTTTTGCACGAGCTTACCTTCAGGTCCTGTTTGATGAGTTACTAAATTCATTCCTAAAATTTTACTTGCGTAATCTTTTACCTCATCTAAATTCTTAGCGATTTTAACACCACCACCAAGACCACGGCCTCCTGCGTGAATTTGAGCTTTAACTGCCCAAACACTACCGCCTAATTCTTTAGCATTAGCCACAGCTTCATCTACGCTAAATGCAACTTTTCCCTTTAAGGTAGGGATGCCATTGTCTGCAAAAATTGCTTTTGCTTGATACTCATGTATGTTCATTTATTCTCCTTTATATTGATATTTGATTAAAGATTTTTCTAATTTGTCTTTTTCTTGCAAACTAAGATCTAATCTCATGATTTCAATCACACCTTCAAGTCCTAATCTTGCCATAACTCCCAAGGCTTTGTTTTGCACTCCAAATTCTCCATGTAAAATCACACTCATAGGTAAAAACTCGCCACTTCTTATGGACTCAAGCATTCTTATGCAAGCACTAGCAGGGGCTAAATAAGCTGAAGTTTTAAGATGTTTAATTACTTTAGCTCCACCTGTTTTAACTTCATTTTCCAAATCATCAAATTCTTCTTCATTTAAAAATTCGCTTATATTTTTATTTTTAACACTTGCGTAAGATTTTACCAAAACCATATCATCATTATGAAAACCAATAAGTCTTGTATCCACACTTGACATCTTGACCTTAAGTTTTTTGGCAAGCTCGTACTTAAATCTTGCATTGTCTAAAACTCCCGCCATGGCTATAATTTTCTTTGATGAAAAAATTCCGCTTTCATAAAGAGTATTAAGTAGAAAATCCACAGGATTAGTTAAAATAATAAAAAGCGGATCTTCTGTAAAATCTTTAATTTTTTTAGCACAATCAAGCATAATGCTTGTATTTAACTGAAGCAATTCTTCTCTACTTTGCCCATCTTTTCTAGCAAAACCTGCGCTAAAAAGCACTATATCTGAATTTTTAGTATGAGTATAATCTTTAGTGCAAAGTAAATCTATATTTAAATTTAAAGCAGCTATGCTTTGAGTAAGCTCTAGTTCTTTTGCATAAAGTAAATCCTCATTGATATCTACTAAAACAATTTCATTTGCTATCTCTCTTAAAATCAAAGCATAAGCTACGCTTGAGCCTACATTACCAGCCCCTATAACAGTAATTTTCATCTTTGTCCTATTTTTTCTAAAATAGCGTTAAAAGTTGCACTTGGACGCATGATTTTATTTGCTTTTTCATCATCAAATTTATAATATCCACCCAAATCCACTTTCACACCTTGTGCATCATTAAATTCGGCTCTGATTTTTTCTTCATTAGAAGAAAGCTCTAGGGCAATATCTTTAAAAAAGCTTTGAAGCTCCATATCACTTGCTTGTCTTGCTAAATGATTTGCAAAATACATTGCTAAATAAAAATGACTTGTTCTATTATCATCTTCTTTAACTTTTCTTGATGGAGCTTTATTATTTTCAAGCCATTCGCCTATAGCCTCATCAAGACATTCTGCTAAAACCTTAGCTTTATGATTGCTACATTTATTTGCATAAAATTCCAAACTTGCTTGCAAAGCCAAAAATTCACCCAAACTATCCCAACGCAGATGATTTTCTTCGACTAATTGTTCTACTTGTTTAGGTGCTGAACCCCCTGCTCCTGTTTCAAACATAGCTCCACCCTTTAACATAGGCACAACAGAAAGCATTTTTGCACTTGTTCCAAGCTCTAAAATAGGAAAAAGATCGGTTAAATAATCCCTTAAAACATTACCCGTGATAGAAATAACATCTTTACCTTCTCGGATTAACTCTAAACTTCTTAAACAAGCTTCTTTTGGAGTTAAAATGGCTATATTTTTACCCTTTTCTTTTAAACGATTTTGTACCAAAGTTATCATGATTTTATTACTAGCTCTTTTGCTATCTAACCAAAAAATAGCTTCGGCTCCACTAAGTTCTGATCTTTCTATACCTAAATCAATCCAATTTAACACCGCATCAAATTTAGCCTGATTGACTCTATAAATATCACCTTTTCTAACCTTATGTTCTAATAAAACTTTACCGTTAGAAACTATTTTAAAAGCTCCTTCTTCTTTAGCCACAAAGGTTTTATCGTGCGAGCCATATTCTTGAGCCTTTTTAGCCATTAAACCTACATTAGATACACTGCCAAGTTTTGAAGGATTTAAAGTACCATTTTTATGCAAATCTTCAATAACCGCCTCATAAATAGTTGCGTAAGTTTGATCAGGAATTACGGCATTTGTGTCCTTTTCCTTACCTTCCTTATCCCACAATCTTGCGCCATTTTTAAGCATTGCAGGCATAGAAGCATCAACGATAACATCGCTTGGAACATGAAGATTTGTAATGCCTTTATCTGAATTTACCATAGAAATATCTGCAGATTTAGCTAAAATTTCATTGTATTTTTTTAAAATTTCATCTTTTTTGCTTGAATTTTCGATCTTACTTAAAAGCTCACTTAAACCATTATTTGGATTAATACCTAATTTTTCAAATTCATCTTGAAATTCGATAAATAATTCTTTAAAAAATACTTTTACCGCATAACCAAAAAGTATAGGATCGCTTACTTTCATCATTGTAGCTTTTAAATGCAAAGAAAAAAGCACATCATCATCTTTGCTTGCTTTAATTTCTTTTGCATAAAATTCCTGAAGTTTTTGCACATCCATAAAAGTAGCGTCTAAAATTTCATTTTTTTCAAGTTTTAAGCCCTCTTTTAAAATTTCATTTTTACCATCAACGCTTGTAAATTCTATATTAGCCACACAATCTTGATCGATTAAAACCGCTTTTTCATTAGAGAAAAAATCCCCTTCTTTCATGTAAGAAACACGAGTTTTTGAGTTTGGATTAAACTCAACCACACGATAAGGATTGTTTTTTGCATAGTCTTTTACCGCTTTTGTTGAACGACGATCTGAATTTCCTTGTCTTAATACAGGATTAACCGCTGAACCTAAAACTTTTTGATATTTTGTTTTAATTTGCAATTCTTCATCATTTTTTGGCTCATCTGGGTAATTTGGTAACATGTAACCCTTATCTTGCAATTCTTTAATCGCCGCCTTAAGTTGAGGAATAGAAGCTGAAATATTTGGGGTTTTAATAAGATTTGCATCCGATCTTTTGACAAGCTCGCCTAAAAGCTCTAAAGCATCTTCACATCTTTGTTCCTCTTTTAAATACTCACTAAAAGTAGCTAAAATCCTTCCAGATAAAGAAATATCCGAGGTTTTTACTCCTATATGTGCCCTACTTAAAAAAGCTTTCACTATAGGCAAAAACGAATAAGTCGCAAGAGCTGGAGACTCATCTGTTAAGGTATAAGTAATTTGCATTTTTAGTCCTTTAAAATACTTATTTTTATTTTCATTTTTAAGTATATTACAAATAAAAAAAAATGCAAGAGTAAGTTTAAAGTTTGTTTTAGTTTTCAAACAAACTTTAAATATTTTTAATTAAGTAAATTAGCAGGAAGTTGTATGATATTTTTAATAAGATTAAAAGGGGTTTTTAGAGTATCTGTTAAAATTTCGGTATGAAATTTAGGATCATCTATACTTCCATCTATTTTTAAGTTTGTGCTAATTTCTTGATTTTTACCTAAAATTACATAATTTAAAATTGGAACCTTGGATATAGCTTCTGAAGCTGATTTTAAAGTTTTAAGCTCTAAACTAAAATCCACTGTATTTAATCTTAAATTTGCTGATCCTAAACCATATATATCTACACTATCGCCATTTAAATTAATAGCTGAAACACTTAAAAGATCTTTTTTTCTATTAAAAATAATCTTTCCATCATGCAAGCTTAAACCTTTTTGATTAAAAGTTGGAGATTTAAACATCAATAAACTTGGTACAGTATCGATAAAGGAAATAAGCTGATTTACACCTTTTAAATCCTTCACATAAGTGTTTTTAAAATCGATCTGTCCATCAAAATACTCCAATCCACTTCCTTTTATACTTAAGTTAAACACTCCATCTTGAACAGCTTGTTTTTGTAAAAACTCATTTAAATAATTATCATCAATATTGCTAACGTTTAAATTTAAATCATTAGAAGAATAATAAAGATCAAATTTTGCATTTCCTCTAGAACCTTTAAGATCCAAAGCATCGCCTTTTAAATCAGCCTCTACCCTATCAAAAGCCAAAGTTTTATTAGAATCTGGCAAAATTAAAGCAACATTTGCTCCACCAAAACTAATATTTTGGGTATTAGTAGAAATATCAAATGTTGAATTTGAAGAGTTGGAACCTTTTCTATAAATATAACTTAAATTTTTCAAATGAATTTCTTTATTATCAGAACTTATTTTAGCACTTGCTGTATCACTTTGAGTATGAATTTCCATAATGCCCTTATTTTTTACAATATCAAAGCTATCATTTTCATAAGGAGTTTGACCGTTAATAAGTAAATTATTTTTAAAATAAGCATTATTAACGCTTGCATTAAAATCTTCAAAATTTAAAGTTTTATAATAAACATTTTTAGCATCGATAAACCCAAACTTTTTAAGCAATGGAGAAAATGAAAATAAAATCTTAGGATTACTAAGATTAGCCTCAAGTCCATCTTTAAAATTTAAAATCAAATTCCACTGAGGAATGCTAATGTTAACATTTTGCGAATAATCTAATTTTACTTCTACATTTTGATTTTTTAAATCTAAAAGCTCCCCATTGTCAAAATAAAGCCTTGAAATCTGAGTATTGAAATTTCCTTGCTGTTTTTGTAAGTCAAATTTAGCATTAAAATCAGCTTTTAAAAAGCCATTTTCAACACTAGCATTTTCTATATTTAAATTATTTTGATTTAATTTTACAAATGCTTTTGTAATATTAAAATCAGCCAAAGAAATACTAGCATTCTCTAAAGCTAAAATACCACTATAAGAAATTTCACCCTTATCATGAAAATCAATTTTAAGCTCTAAATCACTTTTAATTTTTCCGCTTTTTTGATAAAAAGGTAATGAAAAATGATAATCTTCCAAAGCTTTAGCAAGTTTTTCATCAAATTTTAGATTATTAGACTTAATGCGCAAATAAATCCCAGCTTTTTTTTCATCAAATAAATCATATAGATAAACCTTACTAGAACTTAAATCAGCACCATTATAGAAAGCTTTATTAAAGACAAAATCAAGCTTTTGTTTGTTTAAATTTAAATCGAGTTTTGGAATTTCAATAGCATTCATTTTATCATCCAAGCGAACTTTGACATTATTAACATAACCTGATGCGCTAATATTGTCTAAATAATAATTATTTTTAGTAAAATCTATAAAGCCCTGCAAATAATCTAAATGATAAAATTCTCCCTTAGCCCTATATGCCATCCAAAGATTTAAACTCTGTGGAAGTTCTATTCTTTTATTAACTCTTTTAAAAATTTCCGTAATATTTCTAATATTTAAATCTTCTATTTTATAAGCTAAATTTTTATCTTTGTAAGAGATGCTTGCGTTAAAGTCAAGCAATTCTCCACTTGCTCTACCTTGAAAATAATAAAACTCGCTCTTAGTATTGATACTTAAATTTCCATCAATATTTAAATCATAATCTTTTAATAAAAGTTTTTTAATACCAGCTATAAGTTCTTTATTTTGACGCTGTAATGTTAATTTTAAAAACAATAAATCATTATCTATAAAAAATTCATTATCTTTAAATAAAATACGCACATGATTATCTTTTATATTTAAATTTTGTATATCAATCTCTTCAACAAAAGTATATAGATATTTTAAATTTTTTGTTATTTTTAAAATCTCTGTTGAAGCATTATCAGAAGAGTGAGTTTGTGATGAAATTTCGGAATTTTGAGTCTCATTTATAGTGATATTTTTTGCTCGTACAATTAATTTTTTATCTAATTTAATATATAATTGTTCTAATTTTAAAAAATCAAATTGGATACTAGAGATGACAATCCCATTTTTAAGCACTATAAACAAAGCTAATATAAGCACAACAAAAAATACAACAATATATAAAATTTTCTTTTTCATACGCAACTTCTTTTTGATATTTATTTTGGGGATTTTTTATTATCTAACTCAGCCTTTAAAAAGCAATTCTGTGGTATTTATTCCCCAAGGTTCAATTTCTCAAATTATAACATATTTAAAGCAAAATAAATATCAGATGAGTAGTATTGATAAATATATTTTATTTTTTTTAGGACACCCTCAATCAGGCTGGATCAACATAGGTACAAAAGATTTAAATAGGGCTGAATTTCTACATAAACTCACTATTGCTAAAGCAGCGCTTCAAACCATTACTCTTATCCCAGGAGAAACAAGCGTAATCTTTTTAGAACAAGCAGCCAAACAACTTGGACTTGATAAAGATATGCTTTTAAAAGAATTTCAAGCTCAAGCTCCTTATGATGAAGGAGTTTTTTTACCAGAAACTTATAAAATCCCAAAAGGCATTACAGAAAATCTACTCATTCAAATGCTTTTAAACCATGCTGAAATTTCCAATAAAAAAACTTCTGAGAAAATTTTTGGGGATTATAATCCAAAAAAATGGCACCAATATATCATCATCGCTTCTGTAATACAAAAAGAAGCTGCCAATGAAAATGAAATGCCTATAGTTGCAAGCGTAATTTATAATCGACTTAAAAAAGGTATGAAGCTTCAAATGGATGGAACTTTAAATTATGGAATTTACTCCCATGTAAAAGTTACCCCACAAAGAATAAGACAAGATAATAGCTCTTATAATACCTATAAATTTACAGGATTGCCTAAAGAAGCGGTTTGTAATGTTTCTTTAGCTGCTATTCGTGCAGCTATTTTTCCTTTAAAGACAGATTATTTATATTTTGTGCGTGATAAAAATACTGGAGTTCATATTTTTAACACAAATATAGATGATCACAATAAAGCCATAAATTTACAAAAAGGAAAATAATTTTGATATTTTTATGCGAAATAGTTAAATTGGAACAGTATTTGCTTGTTAATATTAAAAATTATAAAAAGGATAAAAAATGATTAACCCATTTAAGTCAAAAGAACTAGTCACTGGTGCTTTAGCGGGTAGAAATCTAAGAAATCAACTCATCAATGCCAATCTTGCAAATGTTGATACTCCTTTTTATAAAGCAAGAGATATTGAATTTGAAACAGCTTTGGTAAATCGTGCAAATGAAATTTTTAAAAAAAATGATAATAAAGAATTGCAATTAGCCATAACCGAAGAAGGACATCAAAAACCTTGGAAATTTCCAGATCCTAGTAAATCTACTATTTACTTAAGAGACGGACATTTAGCAAGAAATGATGCAAATACTGTTGATCTAGATGTAGAAACCACAGAAATGAGCAAAAATACAGTTATGATAACAGCTCTTGATGGAGTTTTAAGAAGACAAAGCAATATCTTTAGTTCTATACTTGACGCAAGCTCTAAATTAAGTTAAAGGTAAATTATGGCATACTTAAGTGATTTTGATATTAGTGGTTATGGTTTAAGTGCTCAACGTTTTAGAATGAATGTTATTAGCTCTAATATAGCTAATGCAAACACTACAAGAACAGCTGAGGGTGGGCCTTATAGAAGACGCGAAGTGATCTTTAAAGCAACAGATTTTGATAAGCTTTTAAATGAGCAAATTAACAAAGATAATAATTTTTTAAAATATGAAAATCCTTTAAATGATCCAAGTTCGCCAGAAGAAGCTAAACCTGCTATTCAAAGTGTTGTAGTGGATAAAGTGGTCAGAGATGACAAAGATTTTCGTATGAAGTATGATCCAAGCCATCCTGATGCAAATGCTGAAGGTTATGTAGCGTATCCAAATGTAAATCCTGTTATTGAAATGGCAGATTTGATTGAAGCTACAAGAGCTTATCAAGCCAATGTAAGTGCTTTTACAAGTGCAAAAACTATAGCTCAAAGCGCGATTGATTTATTAAGAGGATAATAAAAAATGAACAATATTAATGATTTAAGATTAAATAATAATATTTCAAATACCAACAAAAGTCAAAATTCCACAGGAATTGGTGATGAATTTGCCAAGATGCTTAAAAATGAAATCGATGATTTAAATAAAGCACAAGAAAGTGGAGAAGCTGCAATGACAGACATTGCCACAGGACAAGTAAAAGATCTGCATCAAGCAGCTATAGCTATCACTAAAGCTGAAAGCAGTATGAAATTTATGCTAGAAGTAAGAAATAAAGCGATCAGTGCTTATAAAGAAATCACAAGAACTCAAATTTAAACCCTAATGCAAGAATATAAAAAAAATAGGGTTTCAAAAGTTGCCTTTGCCTACTGCATGGCACTTTTGTTTATGATTATTTTTATCAGCTCTACTTTTTTTCTTACATCAAAACGTCATATACCTAACACTGAAAAAGATCAATACGCTCTTGCTCTAAGAGGATCGATTATAACTAAAGATAATTTTACTATCACAAGTTCTAAACAAATTTATCGTGCTGAAATTGATCTTAGAAGTATCAACAAAGATAAATTTGATCTATTTTTAAAGCTTTTTCAAATTTATAGTGGGATAAGTAACGATCAAATAGCAGATATTAAAAAAAGAATGCAAAATCAAAAAAAACGTTCTTATAATTTTGTTCTTTTACAAAACTTAGATTCCAAGCAAGCAAGCTACCTTAAAGACCTTGCTAAAAAACTTTATATACAAGGCTTTTTCAAAGCTTTTACAAATAATTCTGGAAGAGTTGAAACAAGAGGATTAAATATCATCGAACATGAAGAAGATAGAATTTACATGTCAAAAGATTCTTTTACTCCTATTATCGGTTATACTAAAATGATATTAGATCCAGAAAGTGGAATTTTAAAAAATATAGGAGTTAAAGGTTTAGAAAAATACTACGATGAATGTCTAAGTCCTGTTCAAAATGAAAAAATTCAAGGACTTAAAGATATAGGTGGAAATATTATTTTAAATCTAAATTCACTACAACAAAAAAAGATCAATGGTTGTGATTTATATTTAAATCTTTCTTTGAAACTACAAAAAAGCATAGAAAAAGCCATAGATCAAAGAAATGAGGATTTAAAAGCCAATGAAATCATCGTTGGGGTAATGGAAAGCAAAACAGGAAGAATTTTAGCTTTAGCAAGCTCAAGGCGCTATGACCCGCAAAATCGTGGAAAAGATCTATCAGTTCTTAATGCAAGTGCTATAGAATATGGCTATGAAGCAGGTTCTGTTATAAAACCTTTTATCTTTACAACAGCCTTAAGACTTGGTAAAATAAAAATGGATGAAGTAATTAATACTTATGGCGGTTCTTATAAGCTAGGACGTTTCACCATCAAAGACGATCACAAAATGGACAAAATGACTATGGAGGAAGTTATAAGATATTCTTCAAATATAGGCATGATACAAATTGCTAAAAGACTTAACAATATAGAAATCGTATCAGGACTTAAAATATTTAAATTTGGCGAAAAAAGTGGTATTGACCTACCCTATGAACAAAAAGGAGAAATTCCAAATCCTAAGCGCTTAAGAGATATAGAAAAATCTGTTTTAAGTTATGGTTATGGACTTAAAACAACCTTTATACAACTCCTTGCAGCTTATAATGTTTTCAACAATGATGGGTTTTATATCACACCGCGTTTAGCTGAAAAATTCTATCAAAATGGACGCTTTACAAATCTTGATAATGATGTAAAAAAAGAAAAAATTCTTTCTAGCGAAGCCACTAAAACGATGCAAAATGTTCTTATAAATGTTATAGAAAAAGGAACAGGAAAAAAGGCAATTACACAAGGTATTATTGCAGGAGGTAAAACAGGAACGGCAAGAATAGCCGAAAGACAAGGTTACACCTCAAATCGCTACAATGCATCCTTTTTTGGTTTTGCAAATGATTTAAATCACGCCTATACCATAGGAGTTCTCGTAAGACATCCTACTAAACCTTATAGTTATTATGCTGCACAAAGTGCTTTGCCTATGTTTAAAGATGTTGTTGATATTTTAATCAATGAAGAATTTCTAACGCCTATACAAGACAATAACCAAACTAGCACAAACAACTAGTTTGATATATCTTTAGAAAATATCACCTCAACAGCACCTATAAGTTCTTCAGCAATCTTAGCAGCAAAAGTTGTATCATTAAGTATTGAAATTCCTTCAGCTGTTGTGATTTTTCTTACTGAAATAAGATGTTCAACATTGCTCAAGGTTAAAGTATCGATTTCTTTTAAAATTTCTTTTCCTTTTTGAAGATTTTTAATAATCAAATAAAGCTTTTCACGATCTTCAACCACTCTAAGCTCTTCGATACTTCTTAAAAGCTCTCCTAAATTCGATCTAATTTTATTATACTCTAAAGCCAAAAATTCATTAGAAGAACTAGAATATTTCTTAATATTTGCTTGGATAATTTTTAAATTTTTAGTTGTTTCGGCTAAATTTTTAGCTGCCATCTTAAAGGTAAAAATTTTATGATTCTTTGTTTCATCGTTAATATAAACTTGTGCTTTAGTTGAAAAATCAATAATAGCTTCAAAAAGAACCTTTATCCTAGTTTGATACAAATAGTCCAAATCCACATTTTTACTAAACCACCTTTTATTTTCTAAAATTTCTTTAAAACTTTTATCACTTTGTATATCTTTACGACTAAAACCTATAGCATGAGCAACAATTGCATAGGTATTGTTATAAAGATGCTCGCTTTCTTTCCTTAAAGCTTCGATGGCTGTGTCACTAAACTTAACCAAACTACTATCAAGATATAAAGGTTTGTCTTTATTCTTATCTTTAGGAGCTTTTACCAACTTATTTAAAAAAAGAACAATTTGAGGAGTAAAGAATGAAAAAAACACAACACCAATTAAATTGAACAAAGTGTGAAATAATGCTACTTTCAAAGCTATATCTTCTATGTTTAATGCAATGGATAAAAAATTAAGAAAATGTATAAAATAAGGAAAAATAAGCACTATTAAAAAAGCTATACCAAAATTAAAAATACAATTTGCAAACGCTAATTTCTTTCCTTCAATATTGGTACTTAAAGAAGCTAAAACAGCCGTTACAACCCCTCCAACACTAGTACCTAAAGTTGCTGCTAAGGAATTTTCCAAACTGATTTGTCCAGCAAGTAAAGCAGCAACAATAATAGCCATTGTAGCTGTGCTTGATTGTATAACTCCTGTAAGCAAAGCACCTAATCCTAAAAAAACAAAAACTCCTTTAAAACCAGCAAAATCAAAGCGAGAAAGATCAATTATATGTTTAAAATTTTCAAAACCACTTTTAATATAATCCACACCCAAAAAGAAAAATCCTATACCAATAAAAATATTACCCAAACCCTTTAAAACACTATCTTTTTGAAAGAAAAATAATACTCCAATAATCAAAAGTGGGATAGCTAACATTGAAATTTTAATATTTGTCAAACCAACAATCAGCCAAGAACTTGCCGTATTTCCTAAATTTGCTCCAAAAATAATCCCTATGCCCGCACCTAAAGAAATAAGCCCTGCACTCAAAAAAGAAATCGTAATAATAGAAACTAAAGTTGAAGATTGCATAATTAAAGTACTTAAAGTACCAAAAAGTATACTTTTTATCTTTGTATTGGTTGACTTTGCTAAAATTTTTTCAAGCAAACCACCACTAAAAGCTTTAAAACCTATACCTAAATTAGTCATTCCAATAAGAAGTATTGCCACTCCTGCTAAAAGATTGGCAAGCTCGTCATAACGAATTAAAATAAAAATCAGAACTAAAGTAAAAATGCTCCATGAAATAAATTTAAAATATTTTAAAGAATTTCTTTCCTCTTGCAATACCTAACCTTTTAATTTTTCAAATTCATTCATCAGAAATTCTCTTAAATTTTCAGCTTCTTCTTCGCCTTTTTCTAGATACTCAAGTAATAAATTTTCCAATTCCTTTAAAAAAGAAAAAAGTTCATTTTGCCAGATACTATCGTTTTTATTACTCAAATTCATGGTTTGTATGAAAGTCAGCTCCCTGCTTAAATCCCCAAGTTTTTCTAAAAATTCATCTTTTTGATCAGAAATTTTTAATGCTAAATTAGCATTTTGGATATTTTCTTTAAATTCTCTGATTTTTTCATCGATTAAATCACAAAATTTCGGATAAATATCCATTTTAATAGGCTCTAAAAGAGTTCGCTCATCTATATTTAAAGTAAGCTTTTTAACAGCAAAATAAAGAGCTAAAAAAGACAAAGCTGCTATGAGTAAATAAATTCCTAGCATTAATAACCCTTAAGGGCTAGCATTCCGCCATCTAAATTGATGCTTTCAAGTCCCAATTTTTCAGCTATAAATTCAGCTGCAACCATGCTTCTATGACCACTACGACAAATAAAAGCAAGTTTTTTATTTTCATCTCTTTTGCTTTGAAATTCATCTAAAAATTTAGCATTTAAAAGCCCTTGATTATCATATAAAGCTACACATTGCGCATTAGGTAAAATGCCTTCTTCCCATTCTAAAGGAGTACGCACATCAAAAATTTGATATGCGTTTAAATCTTGCTTTGTCCAAAGACTCGCAGGGATATTTTCTATCATGAAAAAGCCTTGTTGATGATTTTTGTAAGGCTTGCATTAAATTCAGCAGGATTATCCACACCCATACCTTCGCTTAGTTTTGCCATATTTAAAACCAAAGTTGCTATATCTGCACTAAAGGTTTCGTTATTTTTAAGACCTGTAAAAATAGCGTGTTTTGGATTGATTTCTAAAATAGGTTTGAAATTTTGTTCTTGACCCATTTGTTTTAAGAGTTGTTGCATAGCAAAATCAGGTTTATTTTTATCATAAACTATACAACTTGGGCTATCTTTTAAACGACTGGTTAGTCTTACATCTTCAACTTGATCTTTTAGAAGTTCTTTAAATTTAGCTACAAGTGGAGCAAAAGTATTTTTTTCTTCATCGCTTAGTTCATTTTTATCTTCTACTTGATTGATGGCTACAAATTTCAAACCTTCAAATTCTAGCATAGGAGTTACTAAAGAATCAATCTCATCGTCCATGAGTAAAACTTCTATATTTTTTTGTTTATACTCTTCAAGTAAAGGAGAGGTTCTTAATAAACTTTCATTATTTCCTGCTATATAAAAAATTTCCTTTTGTTCGCCTTGAAGGTCATTTTTATACTCCTCTAAAGAGCGTAAATTTTCACCTTTAGTGCTTTTATAAAGCATGAGTTTTAAAAGACCATCTTTTTCTCCACCAAAACCATAAAGTCCTTCTTTTAATACCTTGCCAAAGGTTTTAAAGAAAGATAAGTATTTTTCTTTATCATTGTTTTTTAGTTTTTCAAGTTCACCTAAAATCTTTTTAACGCTAGCTTCTTTAACACCTTTTAAAATTTGATTTTCTTGTAAAATTTCACGGCTTACATTAAGCGGCAAATCTTCTACATCGATAATCCCACGCACAAAACGCAAATAAGTTGGTAAAAGTTCTTTATCGTCATCACTGATAAATACGCGTTTTACATAAAGTTTTAAGCCACTTTGATAATCCACACGGAATAAATCAAAAGGTGCATTTTGTGGTATGAAAAATAAAGAATTGTATTCTAATTTTCCTTCGCTTTTAGTGTGAAGATAAAGTAAAGGTTTGTTTGAATCATGAAAATTTTGCTCATAAAATCTTTCATAATCTTCTGCTTTAAGGCTTGATTTTTGCATTCTCCATAAAGCATTGGCTTTATTGATTTGAGAAATTTTAAGTTCAGTTTTCCCTTCTTCTTCGCCTTCTTTAGCAGGAGTAAATTCTTCTTTTTCCATGAAAATTGGAAATTGAATATGATTAGAATATTTTTCAATAATGCTTTCGATTTTATAAGTATTAGCAAACTCATCATCTTTTAAATATAAAGTAATGCTTGTTCCTTGTTCTTCTTTGTTTGCGTCATCAATCTCATAACCATTTGCATCAGAACTCCAAAGATAAGCTTTATCATCTAAAGCTTTTTTACTTAAAACTTCGATTTTACTAGCCACCATAAAAGCAGAATAAAAACCTACTCCGAATTGTCCTATGAGTTGAGAATCTTTTTTAGCATCACCGCTCAAATTTTCTAAAAAGCTTTTAGTACCGCTTTTTGCTATGGTTCCAAGGTTGTTGATAAGATCATCTTTATCCATACCTATACCATTATCACTAATGCTTAAAGTTTTTTTATCTTTGTCAATTTTGATTTCAATTTTAGGTTCGAATTTTAAGCTTTTATATTTATCATCACTTACGCTCAAAAAATTAAGCTTATCTAAAGCGTCGCTTGCGTTTGAAATAAGTTCTCTTAAAAAAATTTCTTTATTAGAATATAAAGAGTGTATCATAAGCTGTAAAAGCTGATTTACTTCGGTTTGAAATTGCATTTTAATCTCCTTTGTAATTTTTTAAAGTGGTATTTTAGCAAAAAATACAAATTCTAAAGTAAATTTAAAGATTTATTTGAAAATTATAAAACCAAGCCATGCGGCAAATAAGCAAAGAAAGACATTTAAGATAATATTTAACGCAAAATGAAGATAATTTCCACTTTGCAAAAGAAGTAAATTTTGATAAGAAAAAGTAGAAAAAGTTGTAAAAGCTCCTAAAAAACCTGTACTTATAAAGCTTTTAAGCAAAGGAGATAAACCTTTATTTTGGGCATAAGAAAACAAAAGTCCTATGATAAAAGAACCCAAAACATTAACAAAAAGAGTTCCAAGGCTGATAGAATAAGGAAAAAATTTATTCACTAAATTTATAGAAAGCATTCTTAAGATTGCCCCTATAAATCCCCCAAAACCAACAACTAAAAGGGTATTTAGCAAAGCTTAGCTCTTTCTTGCTCGAGCAATTCTTGCATTTTTTTTCTGGTGTTTTCAAGCCATTTTTCATCATTTGTATCGACTAAATCCATACAAATGATTTTAAGTACTCCACTGCTTGCACTAAAACTTTTTGTGTCTAAAATTTTTGCAGAATCCACAATTAAAATAGGCTGAACTTTAAGATTTAATTTTTCACTTAAAATTTTTGCTCCACTTTGAAATTTAAGCATTTTTTCATTTTTAGATCTAGTTCCTTCTGGAAAAATAGCCAAAACCCTATCTTCGCTAATTCTTTCTTTTGCTTCTTTTAAAACTCGTACCAAATCACGCGGATTTTTTCTATCTATACAAAGAAGTTTTGGTTTTTTCATAGCGACTTTGAAAATAGGAATTTCTCCTAATTCTTTTTTGGCAATCCAGCATAAATTTTTAGGATATAATTCTTCTAAAGCAATGATATCTAAAGCACTTTGATGATTCATTAAAATCATCTGAGCTTGTGGATTAAAAGTACCAATGATTTCTTGTTTATAAGAGATGGTATATCTTTGAAATTTAGCCCAAATTTTGCGGATTTTCCAAAGTGTGTTTTGAGATTTTGTAAAGTAAAAACAAAAAACCACCAAAGCAACGCTTAAAACAAAAAAAATCCAAAAATAAAGAGCTTTAATTTTTTTGTAAATCATCTTTATTAACCCAACCTATTTTTCCATCAGAAAACAGTACTTTAATATAATTTTGTCTTTTGCCTAAAACTTCTACTTTTTCATCTGCATTTGCCGTATAAAAATAAGTTGAAGGCTCTGTAGGTAAAATTTTAGCCCTAGAACCAGCCTTGATAATTGCATTTTGAGTATTGGTATCCACAAGAAAACTAAGCGCAAAACAAACAACTGCCAAAGCCAGAATAATGTAATTTTTTCTCCATACAAATAAAGCTCCAAATAAAACCGCTAAAAACCATAAGGTATATTGTTTATAAATATTTAAGTCTTTATTTACAGGATTTAAATCACTCTGAGTGCTGATCTCATCGTCACTAATTTTTAGTTTTAAATTTATATTTTCAAGCTTTTTACTGTCCTTATTGAAATACGAAAATTCAAAATTTGTTTTACTTAATGGCAAAATAGCATAATAAAAAGCACTAGAAGCATTAAAATCCCCTTTTAAATTTTCAATGCCTTGCTTTTGAATTCCTTCTATAAAAAAGCTTTTAAGATTTGTATTGGTTGCGTTTAGTTCTACCATCATAATGATATTAGCATCATCAAAATAACTCGCTTTAACTTTTTTAATTTCCAAAGAACTTGCCACAAGGTGTGAAAAATCTTTATTGGATAAAGTATTTTCAAATTTGATAGGATTAAGATTGATATCAGCCTCTTGAAAAGCTTCATTATTTCTAAGAAGTTTGATAGAAATTTTACTCAAACTAGCATTTGAATTTTTAGCTTCAAACCATAAAGTTGTTTTATATTCGTTATTGATAAATTCCCATTTTGCATCTGGATTTAAAAAAGATAAATTAGTTTTTTCTACGCTTATGTTAAAATCAAATTTTGTATTTTCCGTAGTGCGAGCATAGATCGTAATAGGAAAAACTTCTCCAACATATACCCTACTTGGATATTCATCATTTGTAAGAACCAAACTCCCTTTAGCTATAAAAGGATCATCTACATTGCTTTCAAAGTCATTATTTTCATCGCTTGGCGGAATATTTTGATAAATTTTTTGTTCTTCTTGGGGTAATTTTTGTAATTCTTTTTGCATATTTTCATCTTGGCCGCTAAATACAGAAATTTCACCTCTGCCGAACAATACAACAACACTAAAAACTAAAGTTAATAAAATTTTCAAAATAAAAAGCCTTTAAGCATTTTCAAACCTAGATCATTACCTAGAACTTTTTCACAAGCACGCTCAGGATGTGGCATGAGTCCAAAGATTTTTTTGTTTTCATCACAAATTCCTGCGATATCAAATACAGAACCATTTGGATTTGACTCGTATTTTAGAGTAATAAGATCTTTATCTTGCAATTCTTTTAAAGTAGCCTCATCAGCGTAATAATTTCCCTCTCCATGGGCAATTGGCAAATTAATAATTTCATCTTTTTTGAAATTTTTCAAAAAGGCATTATCATTAGAAACTACTCTTAAATTTTGGTTTTTTGAGATAAAGCTAAGATTGTTGTTATGCTTCATTGCACCTTTTAAAAGACCGCTTTCAAGTAAAATTTGAAAACCATTGCAAATACCTAAGATATATCCTCCCTTTTTTGCATGATTAAAAACACCTTGCATAACAGGAGCAAGTTTTGCAATAGCTGCACATCTTAGATAATCTCCATAAGAAAATCCGCCTGGCAAAACAACTAAATCTGCATCAAATTCTTTTTCTTCATGCCAAACAATCTGCGTTTTTACTCCAAGTTTTTCAAAGGCATAAGCTGTATCAAATTCACAATTTGTCCCTGGAAATCTAATAATAGCAACTTTCATTTTACTCTTTCTCAATTACAAGCTCATAATCTTCAATGACGCTATTTACCAACAACTCTTCACACATTTTTTTTACTTGTTCTTTGGCTAATTTTTCATCTTTCTCATCAAGAGAAATTTTGATTTGTTTTGCTATTTTTACTTCTTTTACGCTATTAAAATTTAAAGAATGCAAAGCTTTTTCCACCGCTTTGCCCTGTGGATCTAAAACCCCATTTTTTAAAGAAATATTTACAATAACTTCCATATTTTTCCTTAATTTAATATTCTTTTTAAAACTTCTTCATAAGCCATTTTTACATTACCTAGATCTTGACGAAATCTATCTTTGTCTAATTTTTCATTACTAAATTTATCCCAAAATCTACAACTATCAGGACTTATTTCATCAGCTAAAACAAGCTCATTATCTTTAGTTAAACCCAGTTCGATTTTAAAGTCAATCAGCCTTAAATTCTTATTGTCAAAAAATGGAGTTAAAATAGAGTTAATCTTTCTAGCTATATTTTTAATTTCACTAATTTGAGCTTCATTTTGCACTAAATTTAAAATCAAACAATGCTCATCATTGATAAAAGGATCGCCTAAGGCATCATCTTTAAGACAAAATTCCACCAAAGCAAAAGGTAGTACAGTGCCATCTTTAATGCCCAGTCTTTTTGTAAGAGAACCTGTTGCAACATTGCGTACTATAACTTCAATAGGAACAATTTTACATTTTTTAACTACTTGTTCTGTATCGCTTATAGTTTCTACCAAATGGGTTTTAATCCCATTTTTTTCAAGCAAATGAAAAATTTCGGTACTGATTTTACAGTTTAATGCGCCTTTTCCACTTTCATTGCCTCTTTTTTCTGCATTAAAAGCAGTTAAATCATCTTTAAACTCACTAATTAGTAAATTTTCATCATCAGTTTTGAAAAGTTTTTTACCTTTTCCTTCGTAGAGCATTTCTTTTTTTGTCATTTTATTGTCCTTGTTTGATATTTAAAATTTTAATAGTATCAATAGCTGATTTTAACTGTGCGTCATCATTGATTTGTTTTTGACTGATTAGATTTTTATTGTCTTTATTTTCTTGTTTATCTTCTTTTTTATTTTTATCTATTTTTTCAAGCTCACTTTCTAAATGTTGTTTTAAGTCGCTTTCTTTTATAGAAAAACCATCTTCTTGAGTATTTACTTTACCTGGAAAAACTTCAATATCAGGTTTTACACCCACTGCTTGAATAGTACGGCCGCTTGGAAGATAATATCTTGCAATAGTAAGCCTTAAAGCTTCAGTTTTATTAATAGGTATGATTTGTTGAACACTACCTTTTCCAAAAGTATTTTCACCCACAATAACACCGCGTTTAAGATCTTGCAAAGCTCCACTTACGATTTCACTTGCACTAGCACTTCCACCATTTACAAGCACAACCAAAGAAGCATTAGAAATTTTGTTTTTAGGATCGGCTTTATATTCTTGATTTTCACTTGTGATGCGTCCTTTTTGAGAAACAATAACACCTTTATCTACAAATAAATTTACAAGTCCTATGGCTTGATTTAAAAGTCCACCAGGATTATTTCTAAGATCTAAAATAACCCCTTTAACATTAGGATATTTTTTAAGTTCTTTACTTGCCACATCTACAACATTTTTATCAAAATTTGTAACTCTAAGATAAAGAATGTTTTCATTTTCTATCATTTTTGCATAAACACTTTCTATCTTAATAATTTCTCTTGTAAGTGTAACATCAAAAGGTTTTGTTGCACCTTTTCTAAAGATGGTTAAAGTGATTTGAGTTTTTGGCTTACCACGCATTTTATCCACAGCATCATTGAGATTAATTCCCAAAGTGGCCTCATCATTAATTTTTAAAATAATATCTCCTGATTTTATCCCTGCTTTATCTGCTGGTGTTCCTTCTATAGGAGAAACAACTGTTAAAGCACCATCTTTCATACCTACGGTTATACCAAGGCCACCAAATTCACCATTGGTTTGAATTTTCATATCATTAAAATCTTTTTCATTTAAAAAAGAAGAATGCGCATCAAGATTGCTTAAAAGCCCTGATAAAGATTTATCCACCAAATCGCTGATATTTTGATCATCCACATAATATTGCTCTACTATGGCAAGAGTTTTTGTAAGCTTATCTAAAGCTTCTAGGCGTTTTTGAACCTGCTCTTCTTTTTGATCAACTTTAGCTTGTAAATGACTCGTTAAAAATAGACATAAAATAAAAGTAGTGACAAAGCCTGCAAGACCTGCAAAAAATCGTTTTGTTTTCAAAATAAGCTCCATTATTGAGTTTTAGTTTAAAGAGTAAATTTTAATAAAAATTACTTAAAACTTCGTAAATAAATTTAAATTCTTAAAAATATGTTAAAATAGACTAAAAATTCCAAAAAGAAAGTTAATACAATGTGCCAAGAAAAACATACTCATACACATTCTCAAAAACATCTTAAAGCAGTTTGCAATCGTCTAAGTAGAACCATAGGGCATTTAAGTGCTATTAAAAGAATGGTTGAAAATGACAAAGACTGTAGTGAAATTTTAATCCAGCTTGCTGCCGTAAAAGCCGAAGTTAACAATACCGCAAAAGTAGTTTTAAAAGAACATTTAGCTCATTGTATGGTACATGCTATAGAAGAAAATGATATTCAAAGCATAGAAGAATTAAACAAGGCTATAGATATGTTTATGAAATAGTCTAAAATTAGTCATTTGTCCTATTATTTAAAAAATTTTACTCAATTAACTTGACATTATATGGCTAAAGTTATATAATGTCAAGTATATAAACTAAATAAAGGATAAAACATGGCAAATATACAAGATTTTTTAACTGATAATATGCTTTCAAACCTTGAAAGTGCAGCATCTTTAGCTATACATTCTAAAAATACCGAAGTCGTATCTTTGCACCTTTTATGGGCTTTAAGCGTAGATAGTACAAGTATTTTAAATCAAATTTTAAATAAATTAAATATTTCTAAAGAAGCCTTAGAGCTTGAAATTAAAAGCAGAATTTCAAAACTTGCAACGAGTTCAAATGTAAGCCGTGAAAATATACGCTTTTCCAATGAACTTATAAATTCATTAGAAAATGCTAAAGGATTGATGAGTGCTAATGGAGATAGTTATTTAAGTGTGGATACTTGGCTTATAAGTGAAAGTCAAAAAAGTCCTATTAAAGAAATTTTGGCGCAATTTTTAGATTTAAGAGAATTTCAAAAAGAGCTTGAAAGTCTAAGAGCGGGACGAAAAATCGATAGCAAAACAAGCGATGAAACCTTAGACAGCTTAAATAAATTTGGTATAGATTTAATCTTAAAAGCAAGTGAGGGTAAACTTGATCCTGTTATAGGCAGAGAAGAAGAAATCGAACGTTTGATGCAAATTTTAATACGCAAAACCAAAAACAACCCTATACTTTTAGGTGAACCAGGCGTAGGAAAAACAGCTATAGTAGAAGCTTTAGCACAAAGAATTATCAAAAAAGATGTTCCAAAATCTTTACAAAATAAAAAAGTCATCGCTCTTGATATGAGTGCTTTAATTGCAGGTGCAAAATACAGAGGAGAATTTGAAGATAGATTAAAAGCTGTGGTTAATGAAGTGATAAAAAGTGAAAATATCATTCTTTTTATCGATGAAATTCACACTATAGTAGGTGCTGGAGCGAGTGAAGGCAGTATGGATGCGGCAAATATTTTAAAACCCGCTCTTGCAAGAGGTGAACTCCATACCATAGGCGCAACTACTTTAAAAGAATATCGTAAATATTTTGAAAAAGATGCAGCCTTGCAGCGCCGTTTTCAGCCTGTAAATGTAGGTGAGCCAAGTGTTAATGAGGCTTTGGCTATGTTAAGGGGTATAAAAGAAAAGCTTGAAATTCATCATAATGTAACTATAAATGATAGCGCTTTAGTAGCCGCAGCTAAACTTTCAAAGCGTTATATAGCAGATCGTTTTTTACCTGATAAGGCTATTGATTTAATCGATGAAGCTGCAGCTGAACTGAAAATGCAAATTGAAAGTGAACCAAGTTCTTTAAGAAAAGTACGCAAAGATATAGAAACTTTAGAAGTTGAAAATGAAGCTTTAAAAATGGAAAATGATGAGAAAAATCAAAAAAGACTCGATGAAATCACAAAAGAACTAGCTAATTTAAAAGAAAAACAAAATGCCCTAAATTCACAGTTTGAAAATGAAAAAAGTGTTTTTGATGATATAAGTACTAAGAAAAAAGAAATTGATCTACTTAAAAATGAAGCTTCTTTAGCTAAAGCTAGAGGTGAATTTCAAAAAGCAGCCGAGCTAGAGTATGGAAAAATTCCAAGTCTTGAAAAAGAAGTAGAAATTTTAGAAGATAAATGGAAAAAAATGAGCGAAAATGGAGTTTTACTTAAAAATCAAGTAGATGAGGATTTGGTTGCTGGAATTTTAAGCAAATGGACAGGTATTAGCGTGCAAAAAATGCTAACCTCTGAAAAACAAAAATTCTTAGAAGTGGAAAAACATTTAAAAGAAAGTGTCATAGGACAAGATAAGGCCTTAAGTGCTTTAGCTAGAGCCATTAAACGCAACAAAGCAGGACTTAATGCGGACAATAAACCTATAGGAAGCTTTTTATTTTTAGGGCCAACAGGGGTAGGAAAAACACAATCAGCTAAAGCTTTGGCGAAATTTTTATTTGATGATGAAAAAGCAATGATTCGCTTTGATATGAGTGAATTTATGGAAAAACATAGCGTTTCAAGACTCTTAGGTGCGCCTCCAGGATACATAGGGCATGAAGAAGGTGGAGAGCTTACTGAAGCTGTACGAAGAAAACCTTATAGCGTGCTTTTGTTTGATGAAGTTGAAAAAGCACATAAAGATGTATTTAATGTGCTTTTAGGGATTTTAGATGATGGTAGAGCAACCGATAGCAAAGGTGTAACAGTGGATTTTAAAAATACCATTATCATTTTAACTTCTAATATCGCCTCAAGTGCTATTATGAATTTAAGTGGAAAAGAACAAGAAGATGCGGTAAAAAATGAGTTAAAAAATTTCTTTAAACCTGAGTTTTTAAACCGCTTAGATGATATTATCACCTTTAATCCGCTTGGAAAAGATGAAGCTTATGAAATAGTCAAGCTTTTATTTAAAGATTTACAAATGAGCTTAGAAAACAAGGGGATAAAAGCAAGTTTAAGCGAAAATGCGGCCCTTTTAATCGCTAAAGATGGTTTTGATCCTGATTTTGGTGCTAGACCTTTAAGAAGAGCTATTTATGATCTTATAGAAGATAAATTAAGCGATATGATACTTGCTAATGAACTTCATGAAAATGATAGCATTATCATTGATGCAAAAGATGATGAAATAATCATCAAAAAAGCTTAATCATTTTGAAAGTAGAAAGGAACTACTTTCAAAATATAATCTCACTTTCATTAAATTTCATATTTGCTTTTGGTAATGGTGATTTGGTGGTATAATAAGCACTTTCTCCTTTATAATTTCCACGATAAACTCCATTAGGAATGCTAAATTTTCTAGTTGTATCAGGGAATTTTTCTATATATTGAGTTAAAAATTCTCTAAACACAGGAGCAGCCGTTCTAGCACCACCTTCTGTATAACGCATAGGCTTGTTGTTATCATTTCCATACCAAATGATTGCTTCTATTTCAGGCGTAAGTCCACAAAACCAAGCATCAACACTTTTATTCGTTGTTCCTGTTTTTCCTGCTATTTCTATATCTTTTACTCTTGCATTACGCCCTGTGCCTTTTTCAACAACATTTCTCATCATATCTAAAACCAGAAAACTTTGCGCTTCATTGCTGACTTTACGCTCATTTGAGTTAAATTCCATGATGGTTTTACCGGTTTTATCCTGAACTTGTCTGATAATTTGAGGATCTTTAATTATACCATAGTTCCCAAACATGGTATAAAATTTCGAATACTCCAAAGGAGAAATACCAAAACTTCCCAATACGATTGATAAATTAGGCGGTATATCTTTAAATCCAAATTCCATTAGTTTAGAGTAAAGAACATCAAGCCCCATATCAAGTGCGAGATTAATGGTAGCTAAATTTCTTGATCTTGTTAAAGCTTCTTTTAAGGTAATTAAACCTAAAAATTTACCCCCTTCATTTTTAGGTTTCCAATCCTCATTATTACCCGCTCCACCTTCAAAAATTCTAGAAATATCAGCAATTTCACTCATAGGCGAATATCCTAAATTAATCGCCACTTGATACACAAAAGGTTTAAAAGAGCTTCCAGGTTGACGCATACTTTGAGTAGCACGGTTATAATTACTTTTTTCATAATCAACCCCACCTACCAAAGCTAAAACATCACCACTTTGATGATTTACCACGACCATGGCTCCGTTTAAAGTGCTTAAATTTGCATCTTTATCGCGTTTTACTATCTCATCATAACCAAATTTCAAAGCATTCTGCGCCATATTTTGAACATCTAAGTCTATATTTAAAATGATTTTATATCCACCTGTTTTTAAGTCTTTGATATTAGGGCTTAATTGTTTAATCACTTCATCTACGACATAAGGAGCAGTATTTTGAGTAAGCGTATCATCATAAACTTGCGGAATTTCTTTGATGGCCGTATCATAATCTGCTTTTGAAATCCAACCTAGATTATACATTCTTGAAATAACATTATTTGCTCTTGAAATGGAAAGATCTAAATGCTTTGTAGGATCATAACTGCTGGGTGCTTTTGGCATACCTACTAGCATAGCAATCTCTTTAAGGCTTAATTCATTTAAATTTTTATGAAAATACCCCAAAGCTGCGGTTTTTACTCCATAATACCCATGTCCAAAAAAGATAAAATTTAAATATCTTTCTAAAATTTGCTCTTTAGTTAAAATGGTTTCCATTTTATAAGCAAGCAAAGCTTCGCGAATTTTACGCGTAATAGTTCTTTCAGGGGTTAATTCCGTATTTTTAATAAATTGCTGGGTAAGAGTGGAAGCTCCTTCCATGGTTTTTCCACCGCTTTTTATGATTTTTACAGCAGCTCTAAAAATGGCATCGATATTAACTCCATTATGTTCAAAAAAGCTTGTATCTTCTATAGCAACCAAAGCTTCTATAAGGCGTGGAGGAAGCTCTTCATAAGGAGCGTAAAAACGATGTTGTTCAAAAATATTAGCCACGAGCTTGCCATTTCTATCGTAAATTTGTGTTGTAAGAGGAGGTTTGTATTCTTTAAAAGTATAACCCTCAGTATCAGCACTTGTGAAAAGATAAGCCACATAAATAAATCCAGCTATAAACAAAAGAGTAAAAAATGAAAAAATATATTTTAATATTTTCATAAATAAGCCTTTAAAGTTTGGATATCAAGCCCTAAAGCAGTGCTTAGATTTCCTACTTGTTGGGTGATGAAATTTTGATGAAAACCCTCACACATAATACAACCCGCCTTGCCTTTATAAAGATCATTTTCTACATAATCTCTTAAAGCATTTTCATCAAAATTTTTAAAATAAAGCGTAGTTTTTGAAAGAGAAAAAACTCTTTTTTCAGGTTTTACAAGCAAAAAAGCCGATAAAATACTTGCATACTTGCCATTTTGCAAGGCAAGCATTTCATAGGCTTCTTTTTTATCCTTTGCTTTGGTAAGAATTTTTTCATCTATACAAACTATACTATCTGCAAAAAGTAAATTTTGGTTTTGAAAATCTTTGCCTAAAGCACTTAAAAATTGTTTTTCTTTTTCAAGAACTATTTTTTGAACATATAAAAAAGGTGAAATATTTTTATTTAAATTTTCATCATAATCAAAACTAACTTGCCTAAAATCAATCTTTGCGGTTTTAAGCAAGTTAACCCTTGAAATGGAACTTGAAGCAAGAATTAACATTAAAGTGCTTTTTCTATCGTTTCTAAGCTTTGTTTTAAAGCTTCATCAATTTTGTTTAAATCTTTTCCACCTGCAGTAGCAAAATCATCTCTTCCGCCACCATTTCCACCTAAAATTTGCGCCGCTTCTTTAACTAAAGCTCCTGCTTTTAAAGGCGCATCTTTAACACCAGCTGCTAAAGTGATTTTTTCATCTTTTACTTGGATAAGTAAAATCACCGCTTTAGCAAATTTGTTTTTAAAATCATCAATCATAGCTTTAATATCGCCATTATCTATACGCTTTACGCAAATTTCAACACCTTGGATATTTTTAGAATCAAGCTCGGTTTTGCTTGAGTTTTTAAGCTCATTTTTTAAACTTAAAATTTCATTTTTAAGTTTCTTAATCCCGCTTAAAATATCATTATTTTTAAGCTCATTTTTTGCTTTAGAAAGTTCTTCAAGTTGATTTTTTACAAATTCTAAAGCCGCTTTAGAAACCACAGCTTCAATGCGTCTAACTCCAGCACTCACACCACTTTCTTTAACTATGTAAAAACTTCCTATTTGAGCAGTATTTTTAACATGAGTTCCTCCGCAAAGTTCCTTGCTTTCACCTAGAGTTAAAACACGCACATTGCCTTGATATTTTTCATTAAACAATGCTATGGCACCGCTTTTTTTAGCTTCTTCTAAAGGCATATTTTCTAATATAGCTTCACTTGAGTTTATAATCATTTCATTCACTCTTTTTTCAATGCTTTCTAGCTCTTCTTTGCTTAAAGCTTTATGATGAGTAAAATCAAATCTTAGTTTATTGCTTTCAACCAAAGATCCTGCTTGGCTTACATGAGAACCTAAAATTTCTCTTAAAGCATGGTGCAAAAGATGAGTAGCTGAGTGGTGGCGTGCGATTTGCTCTCTTTTTTCTGTATCGATTTTTGCATGAACCGTATCGCCAACTTTTAGTTCTTCACCTGCTTTTACAAAGCTAAGATTGAGATTAAAAAACTTTTGCGTATCTAAAACTTCACACTTAGCTATAAACCCACTATCAGCACTTTGCCCCCCACTTGTCGCATAAAAAGGTGTGTTTTCAAGCATCACCCAACCCGCATCTTTAAGGGTAGAAACTTCTTTAAAATCTTCATCTAAAAGGGCTAAAATTTTACTTTCGCATTCTGCTTTTTCATAACCTATGAAATGATTTTCTCCAAATTTTTCAAGCAAGTTTTTAAAATCTCCGCTTGCAGTTTTATCTCCACTTCCTTTCCAAGAAGCCTTAGCGCGTGCTTTTTGCTCATTCATTAAAAGTTCAAATTTTTCTTCATCAACTTTGAGGTTTTTTTCCCTTAGCATATCAGCCGTTAAATCAAGCGGAAAACCATAAGTATCATAAAGCTTAAAGGCTACTTCTCCGCTAAAAATTTCTTTGGTGTTTTTAAGCTCTTCATTAAAAATTTCAATTCCATTTTCTATAGTGCTTAAAAATCTTTCCTCTTCAAGGCGAATTTGTTCTTTTATAAAGTCTTTTTTCTCATTAAGATAGGTATAATGTCCACCCATTAAATCGCATACAACATCAACTAGTTTATACATAAAAGCTTGTTTAAAACCTAGCAAATATCCATGCCTTAAAGCACGACGCAAAATACGACGCAAAACATAGCCTCTGCCTTCTTTGTCAAAACTTACCCCTTGCGCAAGTAAAAATACACTTGATCTTATATGATCGGCTATTACTCTAAAACTTGCTCCACTTTCATAAACATAAGTTTTATTACAAAGTTTTGAAATTTCATTGATGATTGGCATAAAAAGCGAGCTATCAAAATTACTAAATTTACCTTCTTTAATCGCTGTTACCCTTTCAAGCCCCATTCCTGTATCAATACTTGGCTTTGGCAGTGAGCTAAGCACTCCATCAGCGCTTCTTTCGTATTGCATAAAAACAAGATTCCAGATTTCTAAAAATCTATCTCCATCTCCACCCATATAATCTTCGCTTGAGTTAAAATGCTCTTGTCCTTGGTCATAAAAAATCTCACTACAAGGACCGCAAGGACCAGTATCGCCCATTTGCCAGAAATTATCTTTATCGCCAAATTTGTAAATTCTTTCTTTTTGGATGTGTTTTTGCCATAGATTAAAAGCTTCATCATCGTTTTCATGCACGGTTACATAAAGTCTATCTTTAGGTAGTTTTAAAACTTCAGTTACAAATTCCCAAGCATAAGCTATGGCTTGTTCTTTAAAATAATCTCCAAAGCTAAAATTTCCAAGCATTTCAAAAAAAGTATGATGGCGTGCGGTATATCCTACATTATCTAAGTCATTGTGTTTTCCACCTGCTCTTATACAAGTTTGACAGCTTGTTTTGCGTGGAGGGTTTGGGCGTGGAATTTCTCCTGTAAATATACTTTTAAAAGGCACCATACCCGCATTAGTAAAAAGTAAAGTTGCATCATCAGGAACTAAAGGACTTGACGGGGTTATCTCATGTCCTTTTGATGCAAAAAAATCCAAATAAGCTTTTCTAATATCCATGAATTTTCCTAAAGAAATTTTTATAAAAACATATCATACCAAAATTACTTTAAATTAAGTAAAACTAAAATACAATAAACATTTTTATTTAATTTTATTTCTCTAAGGTTTTTTATGAATTTTATCAATCTTCAAGCCCAATATCTCGCATACAAAGATGAAATCAATACTGAAATTGAAAGTGTTTTATCAAGCTCTTCTTTTATAGGCGGTGCAAAGCTTAACGAATTTGAGCAAAATTTAGCTCATTTTTTAGGTGTTAAACACGCTATAGGTTGTTCAAGTGGAACCAGTGCTTTATATCTTGCCTTAAGAGCCTTAGATATTGGGAAAGATGATGAAGTTATAGTGCCTAGTTTTACTTTCATAGCAACAGCTGAAGTTGTGGCCTTAACAGGCGCAAAACCTGTTTTTGTAGATATAAATTTATCAAATTACAATCTTGATTTTGAAGCAGTGCAAAAAGCAATAACCCCAAAAACTAAAGCTGTTATAGCAGTAAGTATGTTTGGACAAATGAGTGATTTAAGGGCTTTAGAAGAAATTTTAAAAGATAAAAATATCACTTTGATCGAAGATGGTGCACAAAGTTTTGGTGCAAGTTTCAAAGGAGAAAAATCCTGCTCTATAGCTAAAATTTCATGCACAAGCTTTTTTCCTTCAAAACCTTTGGGAGCTTATGGCGATGGTGGGGCTATTTTTTGCCATGATGATGAAATTGCTAAAAAAATAAGAATTTTACTCAATCACGGACAAACTCAGCGTTATAAACATGAATTTATAGGTATAAATGGACGCCTTGACACCTTGCAAGCGGCGATTTTAAATGTTAAGTTAAAATACCTAGAAAAAGAATTAGACAAAAGACAAAAATTAGCACAAACTTATAATGCAAATTTAAAAAACTGCCAAATTCCGCAAATTGATCCAAATGCTTTTAGCGCTTATGCACAATACAGCGTTTTAGTTGAAGATAGATCTAGTGTATTGCAAAAATTTGAAAAAGCTAATATACCTTATGCTATACACTATCCAACCTCTTTGCATAAACAACCTTGCTTTAGTGAGTTTTCAAATTTAGAACTTAAAAATTCAGAATATGCAAGCAAACACATCTTATCTTTGCCTTTTTCACCTTTTTTAAGCGAAGAAGAACAAGAACAAGTTATTTATATTTTTAAAGATTAACTCCATGAAAATAGGTATCATAGGCCTTGGAAAAATGGGGCAAAACCACTTAAATGAACTTAGCAAAAATTCTCATTTTAAGCTTAATGCACTTTTTGATCTTTGCAAAAATCCAAATCTAAATATTTTTGATGATATTTTTTATGATGATTTGAATAAATTTTTAAATCAAAATAATGATATTATCATCATAGCAACACCTACAAATTCACATTTAGCAATAGCAAAAAAAGTTTTTAAACAATGCAAATGCGTTTTAATCGAAAAGCCTTTAGCTCTAAATTTAAAAGAAATAGACGAAATTTCAAATTTAGCTAAAGAATACAGCATAAAAGTAGGCGTAGGTTTTTGCGAAAGATTTAATCCTGCGGTTTTAGCCCTAAAAAAAGAGCTTGAAAATGAAGAAATTATCAGCATTAACACACAAAGATTTTCACCCTACCCGCAAAGAATCAGCGATGTAGGGATTTTGCAAGATTTGGCTGTACATGATCTTGATTTGCTTTGTTTTTTAAGCAAGCAAGAAATAACAAAAACCAATTTGCTTAAAAAATATACCCAAGATCAAACAAGAGAAAGTGAAAGCATTATTCTATGTGAGCTTGAAAAATGTATTGCTAGTATACATCAAAGTTGGAATAGCGCACAAAAACTAAGAAAAATTCATCTTATTACTAAAAATCATTTTTATGAAGCCAATTTAAATGACTTTTCTTTATTAAAAGATGGAAATTTTATAGAACTTACTCAACAAAGTCCACTTTTTTCAGAACATGAAGCTTTGTTAAAACTTATCGATAATCAACCCAATCATCTAGCTAGCACAAGCGATGCTTACAAAGTTCAAGAAATTTTAGAAAGGTTTACGTGAAATTAGTTTTATTTTTAAATATGGGCGGAGCTACAAATTTACAAGATTGTGAAGTTTTTTTAAAAAATATGTTTAATGATCCTTATATTTTAGGAATCAAAAATCGATTTTTAAGAAAATTTGTAGCATGGATTATAACAAAGGCTCGCGTTAAAGCTATGCAAGAAAACTATAAAAAAATGGGCGGAAAATCCCCTTTAAACGAACTTACTCAAAGCCTATGCAACAAGCTTAATTTAAAACAAGATGAATTTAAATTTGATTTTGTAAATCTTTATGTGCCTCCTTTTGCCACAAAAATTTTGCAAAAATACGCTTTAAATGAAAATGATGAAATCATTCTTTTTCCACTTTATCCGCACCATTCTTGCACCACAGTAACTTCATCTTTAGAAGTTCTGCAAAATGAAATTTCAAAGCAAAAAATTCAAGCAAAAGTAAAAACTATAGATATTTTTTATAAAAATGAACTTTATAATGAGATGATAATTTCGCACATTTTGGCTAAAAAAAATAAATTTGATGCCAAAATTTTGATTTTTTCAGCGCATTCTTTACCACAAAGCATTATTGACAAAGGTGATTTATACGAAAAACATGTAAATAATCATGTAGAAATTTTAAAAGAAAAACTAAAAGATCATTTTGATGAATTTATTTTAGCTTATCAGTCTAAACTAGGCCCTGTAAAATGGCTTGAACCAAATACAAGCGATGTTTTGGCAAATTTAAACGATAAAGCTTTGATTTATCCCATTTCTTTTTGTATAGATTGTTCTGAAACGATTTTTGAACTAGGTATGGAGTATAAACATTTAGCAAAATGTGATTATGATTTGATAAGTTGCCCTAATGATAGTGATGAATTTATGGAATTTATTTTAAAATATTTATCTGATCTTAACCAAGAATGAATTTGAGACCCTTGTCTATCATTTTTTTAAAGATTAACAAGGACTTTTTGGTAAAAATTTAGTTAACTAAGCCAAAGTATAAGCTTTTTCTCCGCGCAAACTCACATCTAAGCCTTTTTGTTCTACTTCTTCTTTCGCTCTTAAGTCTACAAAATAAGAAATGATCTTAAAAATAATAAAGCTTATGAGAGCTGAAAAACATACAAATCATAATAGCAAGAATTTGCTCTTTTAAAAGCTCTAAACTTCCACTGATAAAAAATCTCGCCAAGCGCATTTTAAGCAATCACATTAGGATTTACTTTAGCACTTGCAAAAAGCCCTGTAGCAATTCCTCCCCAAACACCTCCGATTCCGTGTAAAGAAAAAGTATCTAAAGAATCATCCCATTTGAGTTTGTATTTAATAAAACTCAAACCAAAATAACAAAATACAGAAAGACAAAGCTCCTATAACAAGAGAAGCATAAATATCTACATAACCGCAAGCTGGAGCAATCCCTACAAGCCCGCTAAGTCCACCTAAAATAGTTGGTTTTTTCATGGATGAGCCACTCAAGCACTACCTAAGATAAAAAGCCACAAGCTGCTGATATAATACTTAACTATAAAAGCATTGATAGTATTACCATTCATTTCACCAACGCTTCCAGCATTAAAACCCAGCCATCCTATAAAAAGCAAAATCGCACCTAAGAAAGCATAAGAATAGAATGCGCGTTTTTATCCTCATCATCGCTTTTTCCAGCACCCACCATCAAAGCTCCTACAAGTCCAGCAACCCCAGAGCCAATATGCACAACACCATCCCCAGTAAAATCAAGACTTCCTCTTTTAAGCAAAAACCCCTCGCTACTCCGAATCATATGCACTAACACATCATAAAATAAAGTACTCCAAAAAAGCAAAAATATCACCAAAACACCCAGTTTAATTCTTCCTACCAAAGAGCCTGTTATGATGTCAGATGCAATAAGTGCAAACATCATTTAAAAAATCACAAAAAGAATATTTAGAACACCTGAAGCATTGTATCCGCTAATACCCTCTAAGAGAAAATTCTCGAAATTTCCTACAAGCCAAAGTCCTTCATCTTTACCAAAAGAAAGGCTAAATCCAAGCACTACCCATTGTAAAGCAATGACACTAAAAACAATAAAGCAATTCATTATGGTATTGAATGTATTTTTACTTCTTACCATACCCAAATAAAACATTGCTAAAGCTGGAGTCATAAGCAAAACTAGCAGAGTACACAATACAATAAAACTTGAATTTACCGCATTCGCTTACCTACCCTTTCTTACAAAATATAATTACAAGATAATTATATTTAAAATGATTTAAAAAATATAAATTTAAGAAATATTTTATATATTTTTTTATAAAAGTTTATTTTTTTATTTTAAATTACTATAAATAGGGATTTAAAAAATATTTTACTTCTCTATGATTCAAATTTACTAGCATTAAAATACAAATTTGGGCCAAGCTAAAAAACAACAAAGATAAAAAAGGATTATTGTAAGATGATGAAGAAAAAATTTGATTATTTAATAAAATTATCTAATATTAAAAAAGTAATTGCGCTTTAAAATGATCTAAAAGCTCTTCTTGAGCTTTTAAAATATCATCGGTATTTAACTCAAAATCAATCTTGTCTGGTTTTTTATAAGTTTTATCATAATACTCCAAAAGCATAACAATAAGCTTTTGCCATTCTTTTTTCTCATAACTTTGAAGCAATTCTTGGCGTAAATTTAAGCTGATATAAGGGCTGATTTTTTGCACACATTGTTGAAATTTTAAAGGAGTCATTTTTTCTTGATAAATTTTTTGTATTCTTTTAACGCGATTTTCCAAAGAACAAAAACAATAAATTTTAAAAGCCTTTTGCATTTTTTCATAAAATTTCAAAGGTAAGATGATATCCCCTATTTTGCGACTTTCACTTTCTATGAAAGCAAAATTTTCTAAATTTTGCATATTGTGAAAAAGTTCTGCTTCAAAAGCTTTTTGCGTAGGTTGTTTTCCTAAAATATCACCAAAAGATGAGCCTAAATGATTTGCCATTTTTTCTAAATTTATAGCTTGTGGGAGTTGTTCTAAAAGCTCTGTTTTTCCACAGCCTGTATTGCCGCAAAGAGCAAAAAAATCAAAATTTATTTCATTTTCAAAATAACGCGTTACAAAAGTTCTATAAGCTTTAAAGCCACCTTTTAAACGCACCACTCTAAAACCAAGCTCACTTAAAATCACTGCGATAGATTTTGAACGCAAACCCCCACGAGAACAATAAATCCCCACCTTTTCTCCTATGCGAAAATTTTGAGTGATTTCTAATATATGTTTAGCGGTATTTTGACAAATATAACTCGCACCCCTAGCCTTGGCTAAAGCTTGATTTTTCTTATAAATCGTTCCTATTTCCTGATATTCTTCATCATTGAGTGCATAAAAATTTAAAGCTCCTATCAAATGAGAATGCAAAAATTCTCTAGGGCTTCTTGCATCGATTAAAAGAGAGAAATTTTCTTTTTGAAATTCTGTAAATTCAACTTCACTGAGCATTTTTAAAAGCCAAAACAAGTTTTTGATAAACTTGCTCGATATTAGTGCCACAAACCCTAGTTTCTCCTATGGTTGTGATAAAATTTGTATCTCCTGCCCAGCGTGGCACTAGATGATAATGACAGTGAAAAGCTATGCCAGCTCCTGCATCTTTGCTTAAATTCATACCGATATTGACCCCATTTGCATGGATTTGCTCTTTTAAAATTTTCACTCCCAAACGCACAAAATGGCTCATTTCTTGCCAAATTTCATCGCTTAAATTTTCTATATGCTCTTCATGTACATAAGGAATCACCATAAAATGCCCCGCAGAATAAGGATAGCGGTTCATCACTCCAAAACAATGCTTTGCTCTAAAAATCACACCTAATTCTTTATCACTTTTGATCTTATTAGTACAATCACAAAATGGACAAACAGTTTTTTCTTTTTCAAAATACTCACTCCGCCATGGTGCATACAAATATTGCATTTTCCCTCCTTAAAGCAAAGCTTTTAAAGCCTTTCCTTCATCTCCCTCACGCATAAAATATTCGCCGATTAAAAAAGCATCAACGCCTAAATTTTGTAAATGCTCTAAAAATTCTTTATTTTCTAAACCACTTTCTGCGATGATGATTTTTGAATTTGGGATTTGTGGGATAAGTTTTTCGCACAAACTCATATCCATAGTAAAATCCTCTAAATTACGATGATTGATACCGATAATATCCGCTCCAGCAAAAATAGCCTTACTCAAATCCTCTTTATCATGAATTTCAACCAAAGCCTCAAGACCTAAATGTCTTGCAAACTCAAGCAGTTTTTTAAGCTCTTTCATGCTTAGCATTTTAGCGATTAACAATACAAAATCTGCCCCATAAACCAAAGCTTCTAAAATTTGATACTCATCAAAGATAAAATCTTTTCTAAGTAAAGGAATTTGTGTATAACGGCGTATAAGACTTAAGTATTCTAAAGAACCTTTAAAAAAATGTGGCTCAGTCAAAACAGAAATCGCCGCAGCTTTGTTCTTCTCATAATTTAAAGCGATACTCAAAGGATCAAAGTCTTCTCTAATGACTCCCTTGCTAGGACTTGCTTTTTTTACTTCTGCTATGATTTTAACTTCTTTTTCTACTCTTTTTAAAGCTTTAATCACATCTTTTGGAAAGAAAGGATTTGAAGCTAAAGAACGCCCTAACATATCATAAGGAAGTTTTAGTTTGCGTTCTTTTAAATCTTCTTTTGTTTTTTCAAAAATTTTATCCAATATCATGGTTTTACACACGCCTTTATCGCTTTTATATGAGCTTTACTCTCATCAGAATTTGCAAATTCTTTATCATCTAATGTTTGTTTTAAAATTTCCCATGCTTGCTTACAATTGCCTAGTTTATAATACCCCCAAGCTAAAGAATCTAAATAATACAAATTCTGTGGATCTTTTTCTAAGGCAAGTTTCACAAGCTCTATACCTTTTTTAACATCTAAATCATAATCTATAAGCAAATATCCATAGTAGTTTAAATACAAAGCATTGCTATCTTTATCGATAGCCTGTTCGAATTTTTCTTTTACAGAATCAATTACTTTTGGAGTGATTTTTTTAGCTTCATTTGCAGCTTCAAATTCAAAAACTGCCGCTCGTAGAAGATATTCTTTATTTTTTGTTTTATGATAAAGAGCTAAACTCATTTTTTTAGCATCATCAAAGCGTTTTAAATTCTGATACAAAGCAAGTTTAATATCATCATCTAAATCATACTTCAAAGAAATTTTTAAAGCTTCTTCTGTTTTGCCTTGAGAATTTAAAAGCTCAACCAAAGCCAATGCAAAACTTTTATTTTTGGTAAGTTGATAAAGCTCTTTATATATACTTTTTAAAGCTTCGATATTTTTTTCATCAAAATAAATTTTAGCAAGCAAGACGCAAGTTTTGAGAGTGCAACCATTGGTTTTTCTTGAAAATTCTAAAACATTTTTAATATTTAAAGTATCATTTAAAATCGCATAAATTCCTATGAGTTTAAATAAAATTTCTTCGTTTTGCACTTGATTATAAGCAGATCTATAGTACTTTGTGGCATTTTTTAAATCATTTTTTTTAACCAAAATATCTCCGTAAAGCTCTAAATTTCTAGGATCACTATCCTTTTTTGTTAAAAGCTCTTTCATAAGTTTTTGAGCATTATTGATATCATTTGAATTTAAAGCATAAAGAGCACTAAGTCGCTTAAGATTGTCATTTTGATTTAAATAAGGCTTTGCTAGATTATTTAACTCTGCTTGCTTGTCAAGATTGTTTGCCAAAGTAAGTAAAAATGCATTTTCTAAAAAATTAGCATTATTATAATCTTGATAAAGACTTAAAAATTCATCTCTGGCTTCTTTGTATTGTTTATAATACTCATAATTATAAGCCTTCATAACCCTTAAATCAAAATCATTGCTTTTATATTTTGTATAATCAGGATAAACAACATTGATTTTTGAACTTCCACAAGCTGCCAAAAAAAAGGCTACTAAGACAAATAACAAATACCTATACATTCTTTTTCTAATTCCTTTTGATGTGTTTTAAAATATTCCCAAAATGGAAAAGTTCTGCATTGTTTTGGACGAAAATCGTAGATACTGCAATTTCTTTTTTGAGTATCAAAAAAAATGCAAGCAAAGCCATCTTCAAATTCGACTTCCTTAAAACTCATTTTAAAGCCCACTTTTCTCAAGTATTTTTCAGCAAATTCTTTGTTTTCTAAATTTAAATGCTTTCTTAATGCTTCTAATTCTTCCATGCTCGCAAAAATATTGCCACTTTCTCCAGTGCAACACTTTCCACCGCATTTCTCACAAGCATTTTCATCAAAAGCATAAGAAAAATTTTTATCAAATATCATAACTTTTTAACCTAAATCTTAAGTGAATTTCTTGCATTTGTTTGCTTAAAATTTCATTTTCATATACAAAAAAAGGAGGTAAAATCTCACAAGGCGATTTTGAATCTTTTTTTACCTGTATCAAAACAAGTCTTGCTTTTTTATTTTGATGTGTATGTACAAAGCAAAGCTTTGTTATTTTTATTTTCATATCTTTTAAAATAAAACAAATTTCATCTAAAGCTAAAGCTTCATAGCAAAAATACAAAGTACCATTTGGCTTAAGCATAGAATTTGCTTTAGTTAAAAAGCTATGCAAGGGTAAAAATTCCTGAAATTTACTTATAGCTTTATGCTGATCTTCACTCTTGTAAGCTCCTTGTCTATAAAATGGAGGATTGCAAACTATGAAGTCAAATTTTTTTATGCTTTGAAATTGATTGAAATCATCATGAAAAATATCGCCTTGTATTTGGTTGGATTTTAAATTTTTTTCAATCAATTTTATATTTTCTTTTTGAATATCAATCAAAGATAAACTTAAATTTGCAATATTTTTTTTAAGTAAAATACCTATGATACCACAGCCTGCACCTACATCAAAAACAGCGCCTTTAATTCCTTGTTTTAAAATAAAATCAGCTAAAATTAAAGAATCACTATTGTAACGATACCCTTGTGATAATTGTGCTAGCGTAATCAAATCTGACATATATTTTAATGCGTTGGAATTTTAATGCGTTTTGGAGGTTGTTCTTTAAATATATTTTGTTCTTTTGTTATATTATTATCTTCTTTAAAATTTACTGGGCTTTGTGCTGTCAAAAAAGAAATTACAAAAGTTATAAAAAAAGCAATTTTTATCATAATAACACCTCATAAAATGGTGTCCACGGCGAGATTCGAACTCACGGCCTCAAAATTAGGAATTTTGCGCTCTATCCTGCTGAGCTACGAGGACAGAAAGCGGGAAAAATCCCGCTAAAAATTTAACCGTTTCTTTTTTTGATGATTTCATCCGCAACATTTTTAGGAACTTCATCATAATGATCAAATTCCATAGAATAAGTCGCACGACCTTGAGTTTGACTTCTAAGATCAGTAGAATAACCAAACATTTCAGCCAAAGGACAAAATGCTGTGATGATTTTATTTCCACCACGCTCATCCATGCTATTTACTTGACCACGGCGTTTGTTAAGATCTCCAATAACATCACCCATGTAATCTTCAGGAGTTTCTACTTCAACTTTCATCATAGGCTCTAAGATTACAGCACCTGCTTTTCTAGCACCTTCTTTAAAGCCCATAGAAGCAGCAAGTTTAAATGCCATTTCAGATGAATCCACTTCGTGATAACTTCCATCATAAACAGTTACTTTAACATCTTCTACAGGATAACCTGCTAAAACACCATTTTGTAATGCTTCTTGAACACCTTTATCAACCGCAGGAATGTATTCTTTTGGAATTACCCCACCTTTGATATCATTAACAAATTCATATCCACTACCTGGCTCAAGCGGTTCAAGGCGTAAGAATACATGTCCATACTGACCACGACCACCTGATTGTTTAGCATATTTGTATTCTTGTTCAACGGTTTTTCTAATAGTTTCGCGATAAGCAACTTGTGGTTGACCTACTTCAGCTTCAACTTTAAATTCACGTAGCATTCTATCAACGATAATTTCAAGGTGTAACTCACCCATACCCGAAATGATAGTTTGGCCACTTTCTTCATCTGTAGAAACTCTAAAACTTGGATCTTCTTGTGCTAATTTATTTAAAGCAATAGACATTTTCTCTTGATCAGCTTTAGTTTTTGGCTCAACTGCAACAGAAATAACTGGATCTGGAAAATCCATTCTTTCAAGGATTACCTTATCTTTTTCACTTGCAAGAGTATCCCCTGTTAAAGTATCTTTAAGTCCTACAACAGCACCAATTTCGCCTGCGTAAAGCACTTTAATCTCTTCTCTTTTGTTAGAGTGCATTTTTAACAAACGACCAATTCTTTCTTTTTTATCTTTAGTTGAGTTATAAGCATAAGAACCGCTTTCTAAACAACCGCGATAAACACGCACGAAAGTAAGTTGTCCTACAAATGGATCTGTCATGATTTTAAATGCAAGCCCTGCAAACTCGCCATCATCGGTTGATTTTACAGAAACTTCTGTGCCATCTTCATATTCACCCTTGATATTTGCCACTTCATCAGGAGCTGGTAAATAAGCCACAACAGCATCAAGTAAAGGTTGAACCCCTTTATTTTTAAACGCTGTACCGCAAAGCATAGGAACGATAGAAAGACTTAAACATCCTGCTTTAATCCCTGTTTTAATCTCTTCAAGGCTTAATTCTTCTCCGCCTAAATATTTTTCCATCAACTCATCTGAAGTTTCAGAAACTGCTTCTATCATTTTTGTACGATATTCTTCTGCCTTTTCTTTAAGTTCAGCTGGAATTTCTTTTTCTACATAATCAGTTGGCTTAGTATCATCTTCCCAAACTAAAGCTTTCATAGTTACAAGATCGATTACGCCTTTAAAATTATCCTCAGCACCAATTGGAATTTGAAGTGGAACTGGATTAGCTTTTAAACGGTTGCGAATTTGATCTTCTACATTGTAAAAATTTGCACCGATTCTATCCATTTTGTTTACAAATACTATTCTTGGAACACCGTATTTATTTGCTTGTCTCCAAACTGTTTCACTTTGAGGTTGCACCCCACCCACTGAACAAAATACCGCAACAGCACCATCAAGAACACGCATAGATCTTTCAACTTCAATTGTAAAATCAACGTGGCCTGGAGTGTCAATAAGGTTGATTTGATGGTCTTTCCAAAAACAAGTTGTAGCCGCAGAAGTGATAGTAATCCCACGCTCTTTCTCTTGTTCCATCCAGTCCATAGTTGCAGCACCATCATGAACTTCACCGATTTTATGACTCATACCTGTAAAGAAAAGAATTCTTTCAGATGTAGTCGTTTTACCCGCATCGATGTGAGCAGCAATACCGATATTTCTAACTTTCTTTAAGGGAGTACTTCTTGACATACACACTCCTTCTTACCAACGATAGTGAGCAAATGCTTTATTTGCTTCAGCCATTTTATAAGTATCTTCTTTCTTCTTAAATGAAGCACCTTTGCTATTAGCAGCATCTAAAAGCTCGGCTGCAAGTTTATCAATCATAGTTCTTTCACTTCTTTTTCTTGCAAAAGAAATAATCCAACGAATCGCCAAAGCTTGCTGTCTAGCAGGGCGAACTTCTACTGGAACTTGATAGGTTGCACCACCTACACGACGAGATTTCACTTCTAATAAAGGCTTGATATTTTCAATCGCATCATTAAAAATATCAATACCTTTTTTCTCGCCACCTTTTTTATCAATAGCTTCCAAAGCACCATACATAATTGTTGTAGCTGTGCTTTTTTTACCATCATACATTAAAGAATTAATAAATTTTGTGATTACTTTATTACCATAAATCGGATCAGGCAAGACTTCTCTTACCGGAGCTTTTCTTCTTCTCATTATTTTTCCTTCAAATTTTAAATTTTACTCAAACAAAATCAAATCTAACGGATTTGTCTGTATGAATGATTATTTTGCAGCGCCTGCTTTAGGGCGTTTAGCACCATATTTAGAACGAGAAACTGTTCTTTTTGCAACACCTGCTGTATCAAGAGCACCACGAACGATGTGATATTTAACCCCTGGTAAGTCTTTTACCCTACCGCCACGCACTAAAACAATGCTGTGTTCTTGCAAGTTATGACCTTCACCGCCGATATAACTGATCACTTCAAAGCCACTAGTAAGTCTTACTTTGGCAACTTTTCTTAACGCTGAGTTTGGCTTTTTAGGTGTTGTAGTATAAACCCTAGTGCAAACTCCCCTTCTTTGTGGACAATTTTTAAGCGCTGGAGATTTAGATTTTTCTAAAACTTTTTTGCGCTCTTTTCTAACCAATTGATTTATGGTAGGCACAATAATTCCTTTCTTTAAAAATGTAATAAACTTTGGATGATATCTAAAATTTACTTACAAAAATATAAACTAGAAATAATTTAAATGCTTTTAAAAATTTTTATAAAATAAACCTACATAATTTACATTAATATTTATAAAACATAAACTAATTTTTAATTATTGTTTTACTTATAAAAATAATCTTACTCATTTTAGACAAAATGAAAAATTCCAAAATTGATTTTAAGAAATTACTAAAAAAGTGTTTAATCCATAGTTATAAAGCATCATACTTGATTCCAAGATTATAATAACTCCTATCTAAAAATTTAGATAGGATAAAAATCATTGTTTATTAGTATTATACTGCAAATATACCACATGGGTAGCTAAATATTCTTCAAGACCATGTTTTCCGTCAGCTCCGCCTATGCCACTTTTTCTAAAGCCTGCATGAAAACCTTGCATAGCCTCAAAATTTTCACGATTAATATAAGTTTCACCAAATTTAATTTCTCTGCTAGCTCTCATTGCTATATCTAAATTTTGTGTATAAATAGAACTTGTAAGACCATATTCACAATCATTTGCCATATCAATAGCTTCATCAAGTGTATCAAATTTAGCAATAGGCAAAATGGGAGCAAAAATTTCTTTTTGCATAATTTCATCCTCATGCTTAACATTAGTAAGAACACTTGCAGGAAAATAATACCCACTTGTATCAGTGATTTTTCCACCGCATTCCACAACTGATCCTTTAGCACTAGCTCTTTGAAGCATTGCTAAAGCATTATCAACCCCTGCTTGATTGACCAATGGTCCCATATCAAAATCACCTTTTAAGGTATTTCCAACACTTACCTTACTCATGGCTTTTACAAATTTATCTACAAATTCATCATAAATGCTTGTATGCACATAAGCTCTTTCGACACAATTACAAACCTGTCCATTATTGCAAATTCGACTTGCCTTAATCGCTTCTACCGCCAAATCAATATCCGCATCTTTACACACTATAGCAGGAGCTTTTCCGCCAAGTTCTAAAGAAACTTTTATGATATTTTTAGCTGCAGCTTCCATTACTCTAGCCCCTGCTTCAACACTTCCTGTAAGACTTACCATGCCTATATTTTCATTGCTTGATAATTCATGTCCTACTACACTACCTTTACCTGCAACCAAATTAAACACACCTTTTGGCAAAGAACTTTGCGAAACAAGTTTTGCAAATTCAAAAGCATTGTTTGGAGTTTCACTACTTGGCTTTATCACTATAGTATTTCCTGTTAGCAAAGCAGGCGCCATCTTTCTTGCGATTAAGAAAAATGGAAAATTCCAAGGTAAAATTCCACCAATTACCCCAATAGCACTTTTATATAAATATATATGCTCATTAGCTCTATCGCTTTGTATGATTTTACCCTCATATCTTCTAGCCCATTCGGCCGTATAATCCATATAATCTGCTGTAAAATTAACCTCCACACTGGCTAAAGCTCTAGTTTTTCCTTGCTCTTGCATTAAAATTTCTGTTAAGAAGTTAGCATTTTTGCGTATTAAACTAGCTATTTCTCTTAAATGATTTGCCCTCTCAATTGCTGGCTTAGCCTCCCAAGATTTTTGTGCTTTTTTGGCTGCTTCAATCGCTCTTTTAGCATCTTCTAAAGAAGCACTTGCTACTTTTGAAATGACTTCTTTAGCAGCTGGATTTAAAACTTCGATAAAATCCCCATTATGTGGGATAAATTCCCCATCAATATAATTTAAATAAATTGTCATTTTTTCTCCTTTTTTAGTCTAAGTGAAACACTTCTTCCATATTTAGCCACTTTTGTCCTGCATAACCTAAAGATATTTGACAAGGATCTGTTACTTTCCACCATTTTTGCGTGTTTTCATCTCTTATCATCTTAGCCATATCTGCTTCAAAATCAGCACCTACATATTCAAAATATGCAAATAAATATTCTCCAAACAAATAAATGGAATAATTTTGTATATTACATTCTTTAATCATCTCACAGACCCCTTCATAAGGCTTTGCATGAAGATTTTTATATTCTTCTATTTTTTCCTTTTTTATCTTTATGATTTGACCATATCTTTGCACCTGTCCTCCTTATAAATTAATAAAGCATTTTTATAAAATATTTTATCTAGATCATCAAAAATTTTACTTTCTATAATAAGCTTAGCCCACTTAGCTGGAGCTATTTTTGCCACAGGATAATTACTACCAAATATGAATTTATCTTCACTAAAATTTTCTTTTAAAAAAGTGAAAAGATCATAAATAAATTCTTTTGGGGTTTGTTCCGAAAAATCATCTGCAACCGAAAGCTTAATATATAAATTTGGAAATTTTTTCAAAAGAATTAAATCTTTTTTATACTCATTTAAACGATCCATTTTTGGACTTCCTAGATGATTTAAAACCACTTTTAAATTTGGATTTTTATTTAAAAATTTTTCTAAAAAACTGAGTTCTTCATTTTTCATACAAGCTTCAAAAGATATATTAAAAGTTTTTAAAATTTCTATTTTTTCTTCAAAATCTACTTCGAATAACCTTTTAGCTCCTTTTTTACTTACATGCATTACCTCTCTAAAAGAATTAAGTTCTTCTTTATGTTTTAAATCCGCTAGACAAAGCAAAAGATTATGAAGCTTTTTTTGCTCTAAAGCAAATAAAGCTTCTTTTTCTAAATCATCGCTATTAGTTTCAACATACATAGCACCTATAAATTCAAATTCTTTATATTCTTGTTTCATCCTAAAAAAATCATAATTTTGCTCTAACTTTTCATCGTCTTTTATCCATGAAATAGGTATTTTTTCCAAATCCCAAAGGTGCAGATGAGCATCAAAAATCTTTTGCATTTTTTCTCACTTTTGAGCCTATAAAGCCATACCAAGACACATATAAAAACAAAGGTGCCATTGCTAAATATCCAGTGCCTGTACCATAATGATCATTAATAAAGCCTATAATTATAGGCATAATTGCTCCACCTACTATACTCATCACAAGCAAAGATCCGCCTAGTTTTACTTGATTTAAAGGTAAATTTTTTGTTGCTACCGCAAAAATAGTAGGAAAAGAAATAGACATAAAGAAAAATAAAGCTATTAAAAGTACTATGCTAAAAAACCCGCTAGCAAAATACAAACTAAAACATATAAGCACATTGATTAGAGAATAAAATCCTAAAATTTTTTCACCTTTGATTATCTTCATCAAAGGAGTAGAAACAATGCGTCCCAGCATAAATGCAACCAAAGCTATAGAAAAATAATAAGCACCTTGCGCATCTTTTAAACCTTCATTATGTTCCACAACATAATTGATAAAAAAAGCCCCTGCTACAACTTGATTGGCTATATACAAAAACTGCGCTAAAAGCCCTAAGTTAAAATGTCTGTGTTTAAAAACATATATAGGCTTAGAATCATCTTTTTGCTTATAATCATCACTTACCGCACTTCCTTCTGGAAGCTTATTTGCAACAAAAGCAATTAAAATCAAAATAACAATGACAGCAATTCCTATATAAACAAGCTGGACATTTCCCATATTAGCTACTAGTGCAGCTTCAATTTGCTCCGCACTTGCACCTTCTTCTTGTTTTGTAATAGATAAAAATAAAGCTCCACCTATAATAGGTCCTACAAATTGCCCCAAACCATTAAAACTTTGCGCAGCATTGATTCTAAAGCTCGCATTTTTTTCATCACCAAGCTTTGTCATGTAAGGATTTGCGCTAGTTTCTAAAGAACCAATACCACAAGCTAAAATAAAAAACGCAAACAAAAACAAATGAAAAGAAGCCAAATTTGTAGCGGGTATAATAAGCAAAGCTCCTATGGCATAAAGAGCTAAGCCAAAAATGATTCCCATTTTATAAGAAAATCTATTGGCTATATAACCTGCGGGTAAGGCTATGATAAAATAAGCACCAAAATAAGCAAACTGTAAAAAGCCACTTTCATGCTGGCTAATATGAAGATGATTTTGAAAATTTTTATTCATCACATCAATAAGTCCATAGCTTACTCCCCATAAAAAGAAAAGAGAAGTTACCAAAACAATGGCTACTTTTATATTTTTAGAATCAGTCATTTTTACTCCTTAATTTTCATCCCAATTTAATGCTCTATCTAAATGTACATAACCTCCATCTGGCATTAAAATTTGCCCTGTAGTATGTGAAGCAAGAGGGCTAAGTGTAAAAACCGCTGTATTTGCAATTTCCTCTATGGTAGTAAAACGATGACCTAAAGGTATAGCTTTTGCGATTTTTTCATATTGTTCTTTAGGATTAGGAAAATTTTGCAGCCATTTTTCATAAAGAGGAGTCATAACTTCAGCAGGAGCTATGGCATTTACTCTAACGCTATCTTTAGCAAAAGCACAAGCCCATTCCCTAGTAAAACCAATTTGAGCCGCTTTGGCCGAAGCATAAGCTGAAGTTCTTCCTTGTCCTGTGATGCCTGTTTTACTCACTATATTTAAAATGCTGCCTTGCTCTTTTTTAATATAAGGCAAACACTCTTTTGCCATAGCATAATAATGAAAAAGATTGTTTTCGTAAGATTTAATCAAATCTTTAGTACTTGTGTTTTCAATATGCAAATTATCATTTGCACCTGCATTATTTACAAGTGCATAAATTCCACCATGTTTTGTAGCGACCTTTTTTACAAGCTCTTCAATTTGCTCATAATTTTTTAGATCGATCTCGTAAAATTCATAGCTTTTGCATAAATTTTTTAATTCCTCATCGTGCTCTTTAGGCATAGATCTTGAAAAAACTACAGGAATTCCACCCTCCATAGCCCATAATTTAGCAATGCCATAACCAATACCCTTAGCGCCACCTGTAATAATACAAATCTTATTTTTAATTTTCAAATCCATTTATTCTCCTTTATCTAAATTTAAAGTCATTTTTAAATGCACTAATACCAATACGCCTAAAATTGCTATTAATGCTAGTACTATAAGTCCAAACTCGACCCCAAAATGATTTTCTATATATGTTTTTAAAGTCGGTGCGACAAAACCACCTAAATTTCCTAAAGACCCTATAAGTGCAATAGCAGCTGCACCACCTTTTCCCTTTAAAACTTGAGTTGGCAAATTCCAAAATATAGGCTGAATTACGATAAAACCTATAGCAGCTAAGCTAATAAAAAATAAAAATGGTGCTAAATTTGCAACAAAAGTCGAAGCTATCATGCTTAAACTTGCTAATAATAAAAATAAAATCGCATATAAATTCCAAGAGCGTTTTTTATCAGCTAATGAGGTAAATATTGGCAAAGCAATAAAAACAAAAATCCAAGGTATGGCATTTAAAAGTCCGACTTCAAAACCCACATTTATTTGCAATATTTGAGCTATTTTACTTGGTAAATAAAAAAGAACACCATAAACACTTAATTGTATGCAAAAATAAATAAATACAAATTTCCATACTAAAATACTTTTAAAAATATCCTTAATAGAATAATCTTTTGCCTTTGAATTACAAATTTCTATATTTTTTAACAAAACAGCTTTTTCTTTTACATCCAACCATTTAGCATATTTTGGGTGAGAGTCAAGATAAAACAAACAAAAAACACCCACCAAAACAGTAATTCCGCCCTCGATTAAAAACATCCACTGCCAATTTTTAAAATACATATTTGGTGCATAATCAAGTATAAAACCGCTAATTAAAGAACCAAAAACAAAAGCAATTGGAACTCCCATTTGATAAATTCCATAAGCTTTTGATCGATATATAGCTGGGAAAAAATAACTAAGGTATAAAATAATGCCTGGACTAAAACCTGCTTCAGTTAAACCCAATAAAAATCTTAATACATAAAAACTTGTTTCTCCTTGTATAAAAATCATAGCCATAGTTACAAGTCCCCAAGTGATCATTATGCGACTTAACCAAATCTTAGCTCCTAATTTATGCAAAAGCAAATTTGAAGGCACTTCAAATAAAGCATAACCAACAAAAAATATCCCAGCACCCAAAGCATAAGCAGCCTCGCCGATGCCTGCATCAATTTCTATATGAGATTTAACAAAACTAATATTTGTTCTATCAAGCATGGAAAGACAAAACATTAAAACAATCAAAGGCAAAATACGCCAAGATATTTTTTTACATATTAACTTTAACTCTATTGAATTTTATGCTCCATCCTTTACTCCTTAACAAGTTGTAGCAAGTCTCCAAACTGAAAAATCATTTTGTTCGTTTATCTCTGCTTTTACTAATTCTCCATTTGAAATTCGCACGATTAATTCTACAAGCTCATCACGCACTTCTTCTTTTGTTTTTACCCCATCTATAATGCTTCCTGCGTTAATATCAATAGCATCATTCATATTTTCATAGCAAAAAGTATTAGAACTCATCTTTATAGTAGGCACGATAGCAGAACCCGTTGGAGTACCACGACCTGTAGTAAAAACACAAATATTTGCCCCGCCTGCAACCATGGCACTAAGTTGTTCTATATCATTGCCTGGTGTATTCATAAAAGTAAGTCCTTTAGAAACTACCGGTTTAGCATAATCAATTACATCCATTAAAGTTCTAGTTCCTGCTTTATAAACACAACCTAAAGATTTTTCTTCTATAGTACTAAGTCCGCCTACAATATTTCCTGGACTAGGATTTGCCCCTCGAATATCAGCATGAAAAGATTTAACCAAATTCTCATAACCCAAAATCTTATCATATACCTTTTTAGCTATTTCATCATTTTTTGCTCTCTTAGCTAGTATAGCTTCACAACCTATAAGCTCTGTAGTTTCTGCTAAAATTACCGCACCACCCTCATCGATTACAAAATCACTCAAACTTCCTAACGCAGGATTAGCACTAAGTCCGCTATAGCTATCACTTCCACCGCATTCTGTGCCTAAAATCAAATCACTGAAATCTCCTTCACTTTTTTGTAATTTTGCAGCACTTTCAAGCATTTCATTGACTATTTTGATACCATTTTCAATGGTATTTTTACTACCACCACATTCTTGTATCACTAAATATTCAACCTTTTTATAAGGCGTTGCTTCTTTGATTTTTTCTGCTACCACTTTGGCTTGTATCACCTCACAACCAAGCCCTACAATTAAAACACCAAAAACATTAGCATTAGTTCCATGGCCTATCAAAACATCTCTAGTTTGCAAAGCGTCAAATTCAAGCTGAGAACAACCATGCTGATGGTTGATATAAACCGCTCCATTGCATTTTCTAGCTATATTTTCACACACTTTATTAGCACAATGCACACTTGGTATAATAATGACTTTATTTCTTAAGCCAAATTTACCATCTTCTCTTCTATAACCCATTATCTTTTTCATATTTATTCCTTATCCCCACGACCTCTAATACCTGCAGTGTTGTGGATATGTACCCATTCCCCTGCACTAATATCACAACTTGCACTAGCTATAGCTTCTGCGTATTTGATGATAATTTCATCTTTTTTTATATCTTTTAGTGCAAATTTATGTCCGCTTGCAATATCATTTAAAAGCTCTATATTTGCCACATTTTCACCTTTTTTAAAGTCGCGCAAAGCTGTGGCAACATTGTCTTTTTCATTGACTATAATATATCCTTTCATAGTTTTCCTTTGTTGATATGTGTTTTAGCCCATTTAGCATAGTATGAAGTTAAAATTGGTACCACAAAAGCTGTAATAACCACACAAGTACTTACCAAAACCGTTGCATAATCTGCTTGCTCTCTAAGCTCTGGATAAAGCTGTGCTATAAGCATAGGCGTAGCAGCTGCAGCTCCTGCTGTACTAGATGCAGCAATTCCAGCTGTTCCATTACCTTTAGCTAAAAATATGTCTGCTAAAATCAGAAAAAATCCTGTAAAAACAATCACAGAAAAAGCCAAAATAAGTCCTGCAATTCCTGCTTCATAAATAGAATGAAGACTGATAGTACTTCCAAGAGAAAAACCTAAAAATATAATCATAGGTTCATTGAGTTTTGTCAAAAATACTCTAAATTCCTCATCTAAATTCCCTAAAATAAAACCTAGTAAAAATGGTAAAATCAAGCCTATAAAATTTTGCAACGGAAAACTTGCAAGTCCTGTGGTTCCTAAAATTATCATAGTAAATAATGGTCCACTTTCTATCATTAACAATAAACTTGCTCCTGCTTCTTCTGTAGTTCCATATTGTTTTGTCAAAGCTGTGTATAACCCTGCATTTGTCATATCCATAGCAGCTACAACCGCTAAAGCACTAAAACCTGCAAACAAACCATTACTCACCATACCTTGTGGAATTAATTTTTGCACAATAATACATGCCAAAAATGCAGCAAACATTTTAGTTGCCAATAAAATCCCTGATTTTTTTAGTACTGTTGTAGTAGCTTTTAGTTTAACACTCGCACCAATACCAACAAACCAAACTGCTATAATCACAGTAGCCCCTGTCCCTAATGCATTAGTAAAAGGTCCAAAATAAGCTAAAATGTTAGGCCAAAAAGTATGAATTATGGCTCCTATTAGCATAGGTATTAACATCATCCCACCTAGTGTCTTCTCAAGGAAATTCTTTATTTTCATAGCAATGCCTTAATTAAGTTTTATACCTGTTTCTTTTTCTATAGTTTTAATAAGTTCCTTAGCTTCATCAAAACGAGTGTTTAATTCTTCTTTTGTAGTAGGTGATAAAGGATGAATACTAGCATTTGAAAATTCAAATCCTCTAGCCTTTAAAAGCAAAGCAAAACCCATAGGAAAAGCCATACTCATACCAAATCTTATAGCCTTTAGTAAACTTTTTTGTATTAGCAAAGCTCTGTCTATATTTTTTTCATTGATTGATTTGTAAATTTCACTCATAAGTTCTGGAAAAACTCCACCTATGCTAGTCATAGAACCTTTTGCACCCGCTAATAATGCACCTGCATAAAATTCTTCTCTTCCTACAAAAACATCAAAATCACTAGGTACTACATCTAAAATATGATTTAAAAGCAAAGCATCCCCACTACTATCTTTTATACCCACAACATTATCAAGCTTTGAAACCTTTTCTATAAATTTCAAACTAAGTGCTGGTGCAAAAAGAGGTATATTATAAACATACAAGGGAAGTTTCACTTTAGAAGATAGATCTTTTACATACTCAAAAAGTGCATCTTCGCTTAATTTATAATAATAAGGCATAGCAAGCAACAAAGCATCAAGATCTAATTCATGAGCTTTTTGCGCCAAAGTAAAAGTATTTTGATAAATTGTTGAAGCAATACCTGTGATAATAGGCACATTATTTTTTGCAGCTTCTTTTGTGAGTTTCATTAGTTTAACTTGCTCTTCCACACTCAAAGCTTGAGAATCTCCTGCACTTCCATTACAAAACAATCCGTTCAAGCCTTTAGAAATACCAAATTCACAATAATGAATAAATTCTTTTTCATTAATACTTCCATCATCTTTATATGGAGTAAGCAAAGCCGGTAAAGTTCCTTTTAAAATTCCCATTTTTATTTTCCTTTCGTATATACAAAAATATATTTATATACAAAAAATATAACAAAATATTTGTAAAAAAATCAAGCTGTTAGCTTGGTAAAATTCGTATTTTATTCTTATTAACTGCCAATTTTTACAAAAAAATATTAAAATTAATAAATAATAAAAATTATGATTTTATGTTACTAAAAGTAAAAAATATGCTAAAATTTATAAAAATAAAACAAGGATAAAGACAATATGCATCAGCCCACTCTTAGAGTGTTAAATATTCTAGAATTACTTGCAAAAGAAAAGCTTACCTTAAGTGCTATAGCTAAAAAACTAAACATTCCTGCTGGAACTCTTTGGCCTATTTTACAAACTCTTCAAGAAAAAAAATATATCAAATGTGATTTAAAAAATAAAAGTTATTATTTGGATTTTAAGATTATAGAATTAGGATGTAATATAAAAAACGAAAATAATATTTTTGAAATAATCAAAAAGCATATGAAAAATATAAGAAATTTAACCAATCAAACTTGTCAAATGGGAATTTTAAAAGATGGAAATGTGCTTTATTTAGAAAAAATTGATGCCAATAATACAGTGCAATTAAAATCTTTTATAGGCACTTCGTATCCTGCTTATGCAACATCTTTAGGCAAAGCCTTACTATCAAATAAAAATAAAAAGGAATTAGAAAAACTTTATCCTAAAAATTTTGATAAAATTACAGAAAACACCTTAAATAATATAAATGAACTCTATCAACAAATCAAACAAATTAAAAAAGAAAAAATTGCCATAGAAATTGGAGAAATGAATCCTCAAATTGAATGTATGGCTATAGGCATAGAACATAAAAATAAAATAATTGCTGCCATTAGTATATCTTATCTAATTTATTGCTCTAATAAAGCTTTTAGAGAAAAAAATAAAAAAATACTTCTAGAAGAAAAAAATAAAATAGAAAAAGTTTTAAAAATTTATTTTAATGATTTAGATACACTGTATTAATATAGCCCAGGAGGGCTATAAAATAGAGTTTTATTCTTGTTCTTTAAGTTTTAAATTTTGTTCACCATAAAGCCCTGTTCCAACAGGTATCATTCTACCTAGAATAACATTTTCTTTTAAATCTTCTAAGTAGTCAAATTTACCCGCTATACTTGCTTCGGTTAGAACTTTAGTAGTTTCTTGGAATGAAGCTGCAGAAATCACACTATCACTTCCAATCGCTGCTCTTGTTACACCTAAAAGCACAGGCTCAGCAATAGCAGGTTCTCCACCCATTCTAATGATTCTTTCGTTTTCTTCACGGAATTTACGTCTTGAAACCAAATCACCCTCGATAAATTTCGTATGTCCACTATCTACAACTTTTACTTGTCTTAGCATTTGAGAAACGATAACTTCTATATGTTTATCAGAAATCACAACACCTTGTCCGCGATAAACTTGTTGAATTTCAGAAATCAAATAATAATGCAAGGCTTTTTCACCTAAAATTTTAAGCACATCATGACTTGAAACAACTCCATCTGTAAGTTTTTCACCTGCATGGATAAACTCGCCATCTCTTACTTGAATGTGTTTTGATTTATCTATTAAATACTCAGCACTTGTACCATCTTCTGCTTGGATAATAATTCTTTCTTTAGAACGCAAAGGTTTATCAAAACGAACAACACCATCAATTTCTGCAATCACAGCCGCATTTTTTGGTTTTCTTGCTTCAAAAAGTTCAGAAACTCTTGGAAGACCTCCTGTAATATCTTTTGATTTAGCTGCAGCTTTTGGAGTTTTTGCTAAAATATCTGCTTGAGTGATTTTATCACCATCATGAACAAAAATAACGGTTTTTGGTTCAAGCTGATAACGCACAGCCTTATCACCTTTTCCTGCAATTACCAAAGTCGGTCTAACTCCGCTTGGCAAATACTCATTAATCACTAAAGAACGCTTACCTGTAGCTTCATCAATTTGCTCATCAGCACTATAACCTGCTTCAATATCCTCAAAGCTTATAACACCATCAATTTCTGCAATGATAGTATTATTATAAGCATCCCATTCTGCAATCACTTTTCTTTCTTTTTTAGGAGCACTTGCAATGATAGTATTTGCATCATCGATTTTTTCACTATCATTAAATTCTATCTTAGATTCTCTTGGGATATAGTGTCTTTTTGCTTCTCTATCATTTTCATCAGCAATCACCACAAAGAATCCTTTTTCTTTAACAATATCGCCTTTTTTAACATTTTTTACTCTATCTAAACCATCGCCTTTAAGGATATAAAATTTAAGCGTTCCCTTTTCTCCTGCTTTGATATTTTGTACCACGGGCTCGCCATCTTCTACTAAAATTTCACTCGCAAAAGGAATACGATTAGGAACGTTCCAACCCTCTTTAATCACTTCCACGATACTTTCATTTTCTTCTACTTGCATACCACTTTGATATGGCAAATAAAGTTTTCCATCTATACTACCACTTACGCCTGCTAATTCATTTGGTTTAGCAAGATCGTATTTTCTTAGTATGTATTTTACTTCTTGTTTTTTATCTTTAATAGAAACAATCACATCTTCATGAATATTTTCTATATTAATCACACCTTTAAATGGAGTTTTGATTTTTGGCTCCACAAGTAAAATCGCCGCATTTCTACGATTTGCTACGATATTTTTACCTTTTTTGTTTTTATAAGTTTTAAGATTATAAAATCTTATAAAACCTTCTTTTTGTGCGCTTACTTGTCTATCTTGTAAATCCGTACTTGCAGTCCCCCCGCTGTGGAAAGTTCTTAGAGTTAGCTGCGTCCCTGGCTCGCCGATAGATTGAGCGGAAATAATTCCTACTGCTTCACCTGGTTTTACTAATTTACCTTCGCCAAGATTGATACCATAACATTTTGCACAAATTCCTTTTTTAGCTTTGCAGGTAATAGGAGTGCGGATATTGACACTTTTTATACCGCTTTCTCCAAGAATTTTTGCTTTTTCTTCATCCATTAAAGTACCTTCTGCAAAAAGCACAGAATTTGTAATAGGATCGATCACATCTTCAGCTAAAACCCTGCCTAAAATTCTTTCTTCTAAAGTTTCTATAATAGAACTATCTGCGGTAATTTCATTGATTTCAACACCTTCATGCGTTCCACAATCTTCAATAGTAATTTTTACATTTTGTGCAACATCGATAAGTTTTCTTGTCAAATAACCCGCATTTGCTGTTTTAAGAGCGGTATCTGCAAGACCTTTTCTAGCACCGTGAGTTGAAATAAAGTATTCAAGAACATTTAGCCCTTCACGGAAATTCGAAATAATAGGAGTTTCGATAATAGAACCATCAGGTTTAGTCATAAGTCCTCTCATCGCAGCAAGCTGAGAAATTTGAGCCGCACTACCCCTAGCACCAGAATCTGCCATCATATAAATAGAGTTAAAACCTTCTTTATCTTTTTCTACAAGCTTCATCATCTCTTTTGAAAGGACATTATTTGTACTTTTCCAAATATCAATGATTTTATTGTATCTTTCCCCTGAAGTAATCAAACCAAGATTATAAGAATTTTGAATTTCTCTTACTTGTTTTTTTGCTTCATCGATAGCTTTTTGCTTGTCATTAGGAACAATAATATCTGCAATCGAAATTGAAATACCTGCTTTAGTTGCATACTCAAAACCTAAATTTTTAAGTCTATCCAAGAAACTTGCTGTAATCTCTAAACCGCCTTGTTTATAAACATAATCCACAAGTGCGGCAATGTCTTTTTTCTTTAAGACTTTATTCCAACTATTTTCAGGCACAAAATCAGGTAAAATGGATTTAATAATCAATCTTCCTGCTGTAGTGGTAATCTTTCTACCATCTACCATAGTTTGTATACTCGCATGAATATCCAAACACTTGCTTTCAAGCGCCATCATCACTTCATCAATGCCTGTACAAATTTTATGCGAACCTTTAGCACCAGCTTTTTCTAGTGAAAGATAATAAATCCCTAAAACCATATCTTGAGATGGAACGGTTACAGACTTACCGCTTGCTGGCAAAAGAATATTCATTGATGAAAGCATAAGCACTTTGCATTCTGCAATGGCCTCTTGAGAAAGCGGTACATGCACTGCCATTTGATCCCCGTCAAAGTCCGCGTTAAATGCTGCACAAACCAAAGGATGAAGTTGTATAGCCTTACCTTCCACTAAAACAGGATGAAAAGCTTGGATAGAAAGTTTATGCAAAGTAGGCGCACGGTTTAACATAACAGGATGCCCTTTTACCACCTCTTCTAAACATTCCCAAACTTCATTAGTTTTGTTTTCTATCATTTTTTTAGCTTGTTTTACTGTGGTTGCATAACCTTTTTCTTCAAGCTTAGCTAAAAGATGTGGCTTAAAAAGCTCTAAAGCCATTTTTTTAGGTAAACCGCATTGATCCATTCTAAGTTTTGGACCTACAACAATAACGCTACGACCTGAGAAATCCACTCTCTTACCTAGTAGGTTTTGTCTAAAACGCCCTTGCTTTCCTTTGATAATTTCACTTAAAGATTTTAATGGGCGTTTATTTGCTCCTTTTACAGCATTGGCACGACGACCGTTGTCAAAAAGTGCATCAACAGCCTCTTGAAGCATTCTTTTTTCATTTCTGATAATGATTTCAGGTGCATCAAGCTCCATAAGTTTTTTAAGACGTGTATTTCTATTGATAACACGACGATATAAGTCATTCACATCAGAAACTGCAAATTTCCCACCATCTAAAGCCACTAAAGGACGCAAATCTGGCGGTAAAACTGGGAGATTTGTAATCATCATCCATTCAGGACGATTTGGTACAGCTTCATCGCTATCGGTATTGGCGTTTAAATTTGAATTTAAGAAATTTTCTACAACTTTTAAGCGCTTAATGATGGTTTTTTTCTTAGCCTCTGAATTTGTAGCCGCCATTTCTTCTTTAAGCTGATTTAAAAGCGCTACAAGATCTAAATTTGCAAGTAAATCACGAACAACTTCTCCACCCATTCTTGCTTTAAAGCCACTATTTTCATAGCGTTGCATTAAATTTTGATATTGCTCTTCGTTTAAAACATCACAATATTCTACTTTTTTAGTACTTTCGTTATCATAGAAAGCATCACCTGAATTTTCAACGATATAAGCTTCATAATAAAGCACACGCTCAAGATCTTTCATCTTAACACCCAAAAGCGTTCCTATACGACTCGGAAGAGAATTAACATACCAAATATGAGCCACAGGAGTTACAAGCTCAATATGTCCCATTCTAGAACGACGCACTTTTGAATTTGCTACTTCAACACCACATTTTTCGCACTTAACACCTTTAAAACGCATTTTTTTATACTTACCACAAAGACACTCATAATCTCTTATAGGTCCAAAAATCTTTGCACAAAAAAGCCCATCTCTTTCAGGCTTTAAGGTTCTATAATTGATAGTTTCTGGTTTTTTTACTTCTCCATAAGACCATGATTTGATTTTTTCAGGACTTGCAAGTCTTAGTTGAAACGCTTCAAAATCCCTAGGTCTTGCATCTTCTTTGATTTCTATTACTTTAAATTTACTCATTATCTTCATCCTTATCAAAAATCTCAACATCTAAAGCAAGAGATTTAAGCTCATTGGTTAATACAAAAAATGTTTCAGGAATTCCCGTTGCTGGAACATTTTCACCTTTTGTCAATGCTTTATAAGCACTAAATCTACCTTCTACATCGTCTGATTTGATAGTTAACATTTCTCTTAAAGTATGAGCCGCTCCATAAGCTTCAAGTGCCCAAACTTCCATCTCCCCAAATCTTTGTCCCCCAAAGAGTGCTTTACCACCCACAGGCTGCTGGGTAACTAAGCTGTAAGGTCCTGTACTTCTTGCGTGAACTTTCTCATCAACCAAGTGGTGGAGTTTTAGCATATACATACATCCTACATGAACACGCTCTGCGATTTTCTCACCCGTGCGTCCATCATAAAGTTCTGTTTTGCCGTCCATATCTATCTTGGCCATTTCAAAAAGCTTGCTAAATTCTTCTATATTTACACCTTCAAAAACAGGAGTAGCAAATTTAACTCCTTTACTCCAGTCTCTAGCATAGTTTAAAAGCTCTTCATCGCTTAAGCTTTTAATAAATTCTTTTTCGCTTGCAAGTCTTGGAATAGAACAAATTTCAAGCATTTTTGCTCTTAATTCTTTAAGAAAATCTTTTTGCTTTCTGTCAAAAATTTCTTGAATCTGATCTCCAAGTCTAAGTCCAATTAAACCCAAATGGCTTTCTAAAATTTGGCCTATATTCATACGACTTGGAACGCCAAGTGGATTAAGTGCAATATCCACACTTTTACCATTTGGTAAATAAGGCATATCCACTTCAGGAACTATAGTTGAAACTATACCTTTGTTTCCGTGACGTCCTGCCATTTTATCACCGACTTTAAGCTTTCTCTTTGTAGCAATATAAACTTTAACAAGCTTAATTACCCCACTTGGTAAAATATCATCTTTTTCTAAAATTTCAAGCTTTTCATCGTGTTCTGCTTTTAATTTTTTCTTCTCATTTTGGAAATGATTTTTTAAATCATCGTATTCTTTTTGAATCTCTTTAGAATAAGCTTTAATCAAAGTTGTTAAAGTAAAACGATTGATTTTTTCAAGTTCGCTAATATCTGCGGTTTGTCCTTTTTTATAATTTTTATCTCCAATTTTTTGATCGCTATTTAAAGGGGCTTTGGAAAGAAGAGCACAAACACGAAGCATTTCTTCTCTATCCATCATCAAAAGTCTATCATGATGTTCTTTTTCTAAAGCCATTTTTTCCTTATCATAAGATTTTATTGCACGATCATCCTTTTCATAGCCTTTTTTAGTGAAAATTTTAACATCCACAACAACGCCCTCTAAAGAAGCGGTTGCATAAAGTGATTTATTCACAACATGTCCTGCTTTTTCTCCAAAAATCGCTCTTAAAAGTCTTTCTTCAGGAGTTGGCTTAACCTCACCTTTTGGAGAAACCTTACCCACCAAAATCATACCTGGTTTGATATGGGTACCAATTTTTGCAATACCGCTCTCATCAAGATGTGCAACATCTTCTTCTTTTACATTTGGGATATCTTTGGTAATTTCTTCTATACCATCTTTTAGTTCTCTTGCTTCAATTTCTTTTTCATAAATATGCACGCTTGTAAAGGTATCTTCACGAATAATTCTCTCACTTACAACTATAGCATCCTCATAGTTATAACCATTCCAAGGCATAAAAGCGATTAAAGCATTTTTACCTATAGCAAGTTCGCCTTGATCCATAGAAGGACCATCTGCGATAATTTGTCCTGTTTTTACTATATCACCTTTTTTAACAATAGGATGTTGAATATAATTTGTATTTTGATTGGTTCTTAAATTTTTCTCCATAGTGTAATGATCGATAAATGGACCTTTATCATCTTCACCTAAAATGAAAATGCTTTTATTATCCACTTTCTCAACCACACCGCCACGCTTTGCTTTAACAGCTTCCCAAGCATCACGCGCAATAATTTGTTCCATACCTGTTCCTACTATCGGAGCTGAAGCAGTAAGAAGTGGCACAGCTTGACGTTGCATATTTGAACCCATTAGCGCTCTGTTTGCATCATCGTGCTCTAAAAACGGAATCAAAGAAGCTGCAACCCCAACAACCATACCTGAGCAAAGATCGATTAATTGCACTTCTTCGCGTCTTGCAAGTATAGTTTCACCATCTTGTCTAGCCTCAACAAATTCTTCTACTATATTGCCTTTAGCATCAACTTTGGTTGAAGCTGGTGCAATAAACAAGCCTTCTTCTTGTGTTGCTGTAAGATAAACAACTTCATTAGTCACTTTACCATTTACAACTTTTCTATATGGTGCTTCAACAAAGCCAAGTTCATTTACTTTTGCATAAGTAGAAAGAGTGTTAATCAAACCAATATTTTGACCTTCAGGTGTTTCAACTGGACAAATTCTACCATAATGTGTCGCATGAACATCACGCACTTCAAAACCTGCTCTTTCTTTTACAAGTCCACCTTCACCAAGCGCTGACAAACGACGCTTATGAGTAACCTCGCTTAAAGGGTTGGTTTGATCCATAAATTGCGAAAGCTGACCTCCTGTAAAAAATTCAATGATGGTTGTAGTAATCATTTTAGGATTGATTAAATCATAAGGCATTACTTTATCAAGATCCGCATTTAAAGAAGTAAATTTATCTCTGATCGCCTTTTGCATTTTTGCAAGACCTAAATGAAGTTCATTGGCTAAAAGTTCACCTATAGAACGGATACGACGATTTCCTAAATGATCTCTATCATCAATATGTCCTTTACCATTTTTTACTTTAATTAAATATTTTGCAGTTTTAATAATATCTTCATTAGTCAAAACAGTAACATACTCAGGCACTTCAAGACCTAACTTATGGTTCATTTTCATACGACCTACCTTGGTAAGATCGTATCTTTCAGGATTGAAGAATAAATCATTTACAAAAGCCTTCGCTGCATCTTTTACCACAGGTTCACCTGGACGCATAACTTTGTAAATTCTAATCGCAGCTAAATCATTTTCATCATCGATATTTTCACTTTGTTTAAGAAGTTTTAGAGTTTCTCCATCTTGAGCAAAGGAGTTAATAATCGCTGCATCAACGCCATTAGCCAAGTCATTTGCTATATCAAAACTTTTTTGCTCTTTAATCTTGGCAAGCTTACTCTCATCTAGCAAAGTTAAAGAATCAAATAAAACCTCTCCACTTTCCTTATCAATAATAGGATTTGCCAAATAACGATTAAGTAAAATTTCTACAGGGTATTCTATCCATTTTAAACCGTCTTTAATAAGCTGTTCTGCTTTTTTCTTTGTAAGTCGTTTTCCAGCTTGATGAACAATTTTTCCTTTTTCATCTTTAATATCATACTCTATTCTGTCCATAAAATCATTTGGATTAAATTCTGTTAAAAATTTATCTTTTTTCACATGTATAGTCTGGATAGGATAAAACAACTTAATAATATCCTGTTTTTTATACCCTAAAGCCCTAAAAAGCATAGTTACAGGAACTTTTCTACGCTTGTTAATTCTTACATACAAAACATCTTTGGCATCGTATTCAAAATAAAGCCACGAACCACGATCAGGAATAATTTGTGCTGTATAAACAAGCTTATTTGCAACCGTTGAACTTTCTTCTTCTTTAAAAATAACACCAGGGCTTCTATGTAATTGATTTACAACCACCCTCTCAACCCCGTTAATGATAAAAGATACACGATCTGTCATTAAAGGAATTTCGCGGATATAAATTTCTTGTTCTTTAATATCTTTTACGCCAACTTTTTCCCCTGTTTTTTCATCTTTTTCATGCAGAGTAAGACGGATTTTCATTTTTAAATTTACAGAATAAGTCAAACCTCTTTCCATGCATTCGCGAATGGTATATTTTGGCTTGCCTATTTCACTACTAACATATTCAAGACTCAATCTATTTTGCGGATCATGAATAGGAAAAATTGATTTAAAAACTTTTTCTATACCACTTTCACCATTATCAAGATTTAAAAAATAATCAAAACTCTTTTTTTGTAATTGTAGAAGATTTGGGATTTCTATTTGTTTTGAAATGTTTGAGAAGTCTACTCTTAAACGATTTCCTAATTTATTATCTAACATATCGCACATACCTCATGGTAAATTTTGTAAATTTAAAAAAGAAGACCTAAAAATTAGGTAAAAATAAAAAAAGAAGACTTGCCTTGGCAAATCTTCTTCTAACTTTAAAGCTTAAAATTACTTAAGTTCTACTTTAGCACCAGCTTCTTCAAGTTGTTTTTTAGCTTCTTCAGCTTCAGCTTTAGCCACACCCTCTTTTAGAGTTGAAGGAGTTTGCTCAACTGCATCTTTTGCTTCTTTAAGACCAAGGCCTGTAAGAGCACGAACGATTTTAATAACTTCAATCTTTTTAGCACCGCCATCAGTTAAAACGATATCAAATTCAGTTTTTTCTTCAGCAGCAGCTGCAGCACCACCAGCTGCAGCACCACCAGCCACCATTACAGGAGCAGCAGACACACCAAATTTTTCTTCAAATTCTTTTACAAGTTCTGATAACTCAAGAACACTTAAATTTGAAATATATTCTAATACATCTTCTTTAGAAATTGCCATTTTTTATCCTTTTATTTAATTTATTCAGATTATTTTTTATTTTTAAGCGCATTTAAACCTATTGTGAAATTGGTAATTGGCGCATTCCAAACTTGCAAAAGCATAGCAAGCAACTCATTGCGTGAAGGCATTTTAGCAAGAGCTTTAACCTTAGCAACATCTGCAACTTCGCCTTCAATATGAGCTGTTTTGATTTCAAATTTATCGTTATTTTCTTCAAATTTAGCAGCTACTTTTGAAACACTTAGCTGATCTTCGCCCCAAAGATAAATATTTGTATCTTTAAGAACTAGACCTGTTTTACCGGAATTGTTAAGAGCAATGTTAGCCAAAGTATTTTTAACAATTTGAACTTTTACATTGTTTTCTCTTGCATTATTTCTAAGCTCTTCTAGTTTTTTTGTGCTAAGACCTCTGTAATTACAAACTACAATAGCTTCACTAGCTTTAAAACCTTCTTCAAGTTTAGCAATAATCTCAACTTTTTCGCTTCTAGTCACATTTTCTCCTTTCCGATTGAGATTTCAAGTAGAGTGGAAATCCAATTAAGCTTACGCCTCGACTATCTTCAATCTAAAATAAACATCTCAAAAAATCAAAAATTTTTTCAAATGTTTATTTTAAAACAAAAGAGTTGCAAAAAAGCAACTCTTATTTCATATCAAGCAATTCTTGTGTTTCAAGCTTTACAGAAGGGCTCATTGTCAAAGATAAAGCCGCATTTTTAATATATCTACCTTTAGCTGCGGCAGGTTTGTGTTTGTTAATTGCCTTTACAAAAGTGCTAACATTGTCCCATAATTGTTCTTTGGAAAAACTTACTTTACCAAGACCTGCATGGATATTTCCTTGCTTATCAACACGGAAATTTACCTGACCACTTTTTGCATTATTAACTGCTTGAGCAACATCCATAGTTACTGTTCCGGTTTTAGGATTTGGCATTAAACCTTTTGGCCCTAAAATTCTACCAACTTTACCAACAAGTCCCATTAAATTTGGAGTAGCAATCAAAACATCAAAATTCATATTACCTTTTTGAATTTCTTCTACTAAATCATCGCTACCCACAATATCTGCACCAGCATTTTTCGCTTCATCAGCTTTTGCGTCTTTTGCAATTACAGCAACACGAACTTTTTTACCCGTTCCAGCAGGTAAAACAACAGATCCTCTTACCATTTGATCTGCATGTCTTGGATCAACATTAAGTTTTAAAGCAATTTCTACAGTCTCATCAAATTTAGCAGACTTTAAAGTCTTTATTGTATCAATTGCATCGCTTAAAGCATACTCTTTATTTGAATCAATTTTTTGTGATAATTCTTTTAATCTTTTTGCTATCTTAGCCATTTATTTTCTCCGCATTTTAAAGTGCTACCGCCTTTTACCTTGGCGGTGAAAGGATTAATCAACGATTTCAACACCCATAGAACGAGCTGAACCTGCAATAATTTTAGCAGCTTGATCTCTATCTTTAGTATTTAAATCTGCAATTTTCTTATCTACTATTTCTAAAACTTGAGCACGAGTTAACCTACCCACCTTATTTTTAAGTGGATTATCCGTACCTTTAGAAATTCCAGCTGCTTTTTTGATCAAATCCGTAGCTGGCGGTTGTTTTGTAATAAAAGTAAAACTTTTATCTGCATAAACAGTGATAACAACAGGGATATTAAAACCTGCCATATCTTTTGTTCTTTCATTAAAAGCCTTACAAAACTCCATAATATTAACACCTTGCTGACCCAAAGCAGGACCAACAGGTGGTGATGGGTTTGCTTTTGTGGCAGCAATTTGCAATTTAATTTCGCCTACGACTTTTTTAGCCATAACAAATCTCCTTACTTGATATAAATTAAATTATTTTCTCAACTTGAGAATATAAGATCTCCACTGGAGTTGAACGTCCAAAAATAGAAACATTTAATTTTAATAAACCACGAACCATATCATACTCTTCTACAATTGCAGTAAAGTTTGCAAATGGCCCTTCTGTGATTCTCACATTTTCCCCTTCTTCAAAAGAAATCTTTGGTTTAGGCGCTGCACGATTGTGAACTTTTTCCAAAATCAAATTAATATCTTTTTCTGTTAAAGGGGTTGGCTTTTTGGATTCTCCAATAAAACGACCAACCTTTGGAAGAGATTGAATGCGATGCCAAAGCTCCGTATTTAAATCAAGAAGTGCAAAAACGTATCCTGAATACAAACTTCTTTCGCTAATCTTCTCCTTTCCATTCTTAAATTCAATAACATCTTCAGTTGGAACAACAATTTCTTTAAGTTGTTCTTCAATTCCGTTATCTTTTACTAAATTTTCAATGGCTCTTTTAACTGCCATTTCACTGCCAGCATAAGTTTGAATTGCATACCATTTATGAGTACTCATTTACTCTCCTTATACGATCGCAGAAACAATAGAGGACATAAGCCAATCCACTAACGCCAAAAACAAAGAAATCACCGCAACAACTACAAAAACTGTAATATAGGCATTTCTTACCTGTTCTTTTAAAGGAAAAATTACTTTCCTTAATTCGGCTTTTGATAATTTAAAATAAGTTATTAATTTTTCCATTTATTTAAACCTTAATTATGGCAGGGCAAGAGGGATTCGAACCCCCAACCATCGGATTTGGAATCCGGCGCTCTACCGTTGGAGCTATTGCCCTAAGGCGCAAGCTTAACTTTTTAGCTTAACTTCTTTGTGAAGTGTATGTTTTTTTAATCTTGGGCAATATTTTTTTAATTCTAATTTTTCAGTAGTATTTTTACTATTTTTATAGGTACTATAATTAATATCACCACATTCTTCACACTTTAAACCAACTTTAATTCTCATTTCAATTTTCCTTAAAAAATTAAAGCCAAGCTTTTAACTTGGCTTTATTAAATTATTTAATAATTTTAGAAACAACACCTGAACCAACAGTTTTACCACCTTCACGAATAGCAAAACGAGTTCCTTCTTCAAGTGCTACTGGAGCGATCAAGCTTACAGTAATTCTCACATTTTCACCTGGCATAACCATTTCAACACCATCAGCTAATTTAATCGAACCTGTAACATCAGTTGTTCTTACATAAAACTGTGGTCTATAGTTGTTAAAGAATGGAGTATGTCTACCACCTTCATCTTTATTTAAGATATAAACTTCAGCTTCGAAGTCAGTGTGCGGAGTAATTGATTTTGGTTTAGCAAGAACCATACCACGGATAACTTCTTCTTTTTTAGTACCACGAAGAAGAACACCTACGTTATCTCCTGCTTCGCCTTGATCCATTTCTTTTCTGAACATTTCAACACCTGTTACAGTTGTTGTTTGAGTATCTTTAATACCAACGATTTCAATAGTATCACCTACTTTTACAACACCTTTTTCAATTCTACCTGTAACAACAGTACCACGACCTGAAATTGAGAAAACGTCTTCAATTGGCATCAAGAAGTCTTTTTCGGTATCACGAGTTGGAGTTGGAATATAGCTATCAACTGCAGCCATAAGATCCATAATTTTTGCTGACCATTCACCATCTTGTCCAGCTTTAGCTTCTTCAAGAGCTTTTAAAGCAGAACCAGAAATAATAGGTGTATCATCGCCTGGGAAATCATAAGAGCTTAATAATTCTCTAATTTCCATTTCAACTAACTCTAAAAGTTCAGCATCATCAACCATATCTGCTTTATTCATAAAAACAACAATATATGGAACGCCTACTTGACGAGAAAGAAGAATATGCTCTCTAGTTTGTGGCATAGGGCCATCTGCAGCAGAAACAACCAAGATCGCTCCATCCATTTGTGCAGCACCTGTAATCATGTTTTTAACATAATCTGCGTGACCTGGGCAGTCAACGTGTGCATAGTGACGATTGTCTGTTTCATATTCAATATGAGAAGTAGCAATAGTAATACCACGCTCTTTTTCTTCTGGAGCATTATCGATATTATCATAATCTTTAAGCTCTGCTAAACCTCTTCTAGAAAGAACAGCAGAAATAGCAGCTGTTAAAGTAGTTTTACCATGGTCAACGTGACCAATAGTACCAATATTTACGTGTGGCTTATTACGTGAAAATTTTTCTTTAGCCATTTTTTTCCTCCGTATAAAAAATAAATTGAGCAAAGCAAGTCTTATATCTATATAATTTTTTCAATTCATGGAGCTCATAGCGGGAATTGAACCCGCGACCTCTCCCTTACCAAGGGAGTGCTCTACCTCTGAGCCATACGAGCGCTCAGAAAAATTATACACAATAACAGACAACAAAAACTCTTAAATGGGATATATACTGTAAGTTAAAGGTTTTAAAATACAGCTCCCAGTTCTTTTAAATTATTGGAGCGGGAAACGGGACTCGAACCCGCGACCCTCAGCTTGGAAGGCTGATGCTCTAGCCAACTGAGCTACTCCCGCAAAGCATGGTGGTGAGTCGTGGATTCGAACCACGGAAGGCGAAAGCCAGCAGATTTACAGTCTGCCCTCGTTGGCCACTTGAGTAACTCACCATAAAAATATTGCTTTTTCAATATTCTGGTCAAACACTGCTAAAATAAATGGAGCTGGTTAAGGGACTTGAACCCCCGACCTGCTGCTTACAAGGCAGCTGCTCTACCAACTGAGCTAAACCAGCAAAAATAAAAGTGAGATTATAACTCAAAAAAAAATTTTTGTCAAGGCTTTTTTAGTTTTTCTATAAAATTTTAGTCTTGTAAAGTTTATTATCATAAACCAATATTATTTTTATCTATTTATGATAATCAAACAAATTTAAAAATTTCTTTGCTCTTTCGCTTTTTGGATTTTCAAAAAAACTTTTAGGATCATTTTCTTCGATGATTTTTCCTTCATCCATAAAAATAATTTTATCTGCTACAGCTTTAGCAAAACCCATTTCATGAGTAACAATAAGCATAGTCATACCCTCTTTTGCAAGATTTAACATCACTTCTAAAACTTCTCTAACAATCTCAGGATCCAACGCTGCTGTAACCTCATCAAAAAGCATTAACTCAGGATTCATACATAGACTTCTTACTATGGCAATTCTTTGCTTTTGTCCTCCGCTAAGTTCTCTTGGATAAGCATGAATTTTATGCAAAAGTCCCACCTTTTCAAGCCAAATTTTAGCCTCTTTCAAAACCTCATCTTTCTTTCTTTTTTGCACTTTCATAGGCCCTAAAAGTATATTTTCTTCAACACTTAAATGCTCAAAAAGCTCATAAGATTGAAAAACCATACCAACTTTTTGACGCATTCTTGGCCATTCTTTAAAATCTTTATCTATTTTCTCATTATCAACATAAATATTACCACTTGCAATCTCTTCAAGCCCATTAATACAACGCAAAAGCGTAGATTTTCCACATCCGCTAGGACCTAAAATCACCACAACTTCTTTAGCTTTAACTTCTAAATTAATATCTTTTAAGGCGTGATGCGAACCATAATACTTTTGTAAATTTTCTATTTTTAGTATGCTCATTTTAGCTCCATTTTTTCTCTAATTTTCTTGAATATAAAGTGATGGGATAACAAAGTATAAAAAAGATAAAAAAAATCAAACCATAAATAATAAAAGGTGCAAAATCATTTCTATTATGAAATTCTATAATTTGTTGCCCTACTTTTACAAGCTCTACCGCGCCGATTAAATAAGCAAAGGTTGTACTTTTAATCATACGAGTAAGTAAATTCATGCTCATAGGAGTTAAACGACGCATAGCTTGTGGAATAATAATATAAACAAAACTTTGCACCGTATTTAAACCTAAAGATGATGCACTTTCATACTGATGCTTTGGAATACTCTGCAAGGAAACACGCACCAAATCCATCATCTCAAAACAACCCCAAATGCTAAAAACAATAATAGCTGCACTTACAGAACTCAAATCCCACCCAAACCATCTAGGAAAACCAAAATACACCACAAAAAGCCATACCAAAAGTGGCATAACACGCACAAATTCTAAGCCTAAACGACAAAAAGCATAGATATAGGTATTTTTAAAACTCATTAAAATTCCCAAAAACAACCCACCTATCGAAGTAATAATAATGCTGATAAATGAAATTTCAAGAGTGACAAAAAGCCCTTGCCAGAGTCTTAAAAGCGTATCGGTATTTAAAAGTTCAAGCATGAAACAACCTTTTTTCAAACTTTAGCAAAATAAAAGACAAAGGTAAGATAATACACAAATATCCCATAAACAACAAAAACAATAGCTCATCTGTCTTATAGGTTAAGGAATTTAAACTCTTCATTAAATTCACCAAATCTGGCAAGGCAATAATACTAACGACTGAAGTTTCTTTGATTAAAAATATAATATTAGCACTAATACTTGGCATAGAAATAGCCAAAGCTTGCGGCAAAATCACATAACGCAAATTTCCAAATTTTGAAAAACCCAAAGAAAGTCCCGCTTCAAACTGCTGTTTTCTTATGGCTTCAAATCCCGCTCTTAAACTCTCGGCCATATAAGAACCTCCTAAAAAACTAAGTCCTACTATAGCACAAGCAAAAGAAGGCCTTAAAGTTTCTTCTACGCTTAAGCAAATCAAATCAAGCGGTGGAATTTGCTCTAAATGTATATTAAATTTAGGTAAAGCATAATATAAGAAAAAAAGTTGAATTAATAAAGGCGTATTTCTTGAAAACTCTATATAAAGCTTGCAAATATTTTCTAAAATTTTTATTTTAAAATAACTCATTAAAATGCAAAACAAGCCTATTATCAAAGAAAAAATAATTCCAAAAAAGCTTAGTTTTATCGTAAGCCAAGCAGCCGTTAAAAAAGCAGGAGCTTGAACTAATATAAAATCAAAATCCATTCTCTACCTTAAATTTTTACCAAAGTTCTTTCATGATCATATCTTTATTTAAAATTTCAATTCTACCTTTTTTTGTATCAATAAGTTCTGAAATTTTAAGTTCTTTTAACACTCGAGATAAAGATTGTGCTCTAACATTTAAATCAATTGCAATTTGTTTTTGTGAAATTGTATCTAAATTTTTTTCATTTTCCAAAAGATACTTTAATAATCTCGTCCTTAAATCTAATGCATTTTGAGATAATTTCTTTTCTAAAATTTTAATTTTATCAAAAAGTGAACTGATAAGTAAAAAATTGAATTCTTTATTTTCACTGCATAAATTTTGAAAATTAACAAAATCAATTTCCAGAATTTCCCCATCTTCCTCAAATATAGCATTAGCAGGATAATTTAATTTTTTAAAAGCAGGCATTTCTGCTATAAAATTTGGAGGATTAAAATAATGCAAAGTAATTTCTTTATCACTTGCTGTACTTTTATAAATGCGTATTTTTCCCTTGAGTAAAATAAAAAATTTTTTAGCCTCTTCACCCTCATAAAATAAAATACTATTTTTTTGAAATTTTTTTAATTTTCCTACACTAGATAAAAGTTCCAAATAATCTTTCATTATATACATTTTCCATTCTTAACTTATGTTAAATTTAATTTATCTTATTTTTGCTATATTAACGCCATAAAATTAACATTTAAGAAAGGCTTATATGAAATTTGAAACAATTAATCAAGAAAACATAGCAAAACTCATGGAAATATTTTATGAAAAAGTTAGAAAAGATAAAGATTTAGGTCCTATTTTTAACAATGCTATTGGAACAAGCGATGAAGAATGGAAAGAACATAAAGCAAAAATAGGAAATTTTTGGGCAGGTATGCTTTTAGGCGAAGGTGATTATAATGGGCAACCCTTAAAAAAGCACTTAGATCTACCTCCTTTTCCTCAAGAATTTTTTGAAATTTGGCTAAAACTTTTTGAAGAAAGTTTAAATATAGTTTATAATGAAGAAATGAAAAATGTCATTTTACAGCGTGCACAAATGATAGCTTCACATTTTCAAAATATGCTTTATAAGTACGGTGGACATTAATTTGGCAATTTTTTTGCCAAATCTTTTTTCACCTTTTCTAAAATCTCCTCATCCTTGGAAAAATCAAAAAATTTAAACTCATTTCCATGCTGCATAAAACCATCGAGCAAATCTCCACTGAAACGATTTTTAAGATCAAGCTCTGCTATTTTAAACCCATCTAAAGTGCTAGCAAATTCTTTTAAACGACTTGGAATTTCTTTAAGTTTAGTATAAAGATAACAAGTGCTTTTAAGCCCTACACGACCTACACGACCACGAAGTTGATGCAAGGTAGCAAGTCCTAAACGTTCCGCTCCCACAATCACTATCATACTCAATCTTGGCAAAGAAATGCCCACTTCCACCACTGTAGTGCTTAATAAAATATTTCCCTCATCCCTAAAACGCTCTAAAATTTCATCTTTTTGTTTATCTTTTCCATGAGTTACAAAAACTTTTTCATAATGACTCTGCCAATACCCCCTAGCCTGCTCCAAAGAAAGATAAGGAATATTATCACTAGCACTCACTAAGGGATAAATAATGATAATTTGATGATTTTTAGCAATTTCTTCCTTGATCTTCTCGCTAAGCTTAGAAAAACCTTCATTTTGTATACAATAAGTTGTAATATCTTTTTTAAAAGGCATTTGTTTAATAAAACTAAAATTTAAAAGTTCAGATTGTATCATGCTTAAAGTTCTTGGAATAGGTGTAGCCGAAAACTGTATAAAATGAGGGGCAAATTCTTGCTTATTTAAAGAATGAATTTTCTCACGCTGAGCTGATCCAAAACGATGTTGTTCATCTATCATTACAAGTACGGCATTATGGCTTTCTAAATGAATTAAAGCATGAGTGCCTATAATAAGATTTGCTTTTTGAATATTTTGTTCTAAATCTTTTTCTTTTTTGCCCCCTTTAATAAACAAAATATTCATAAAATCAGGCAAAAATTTCTTAGCCTCTTCATAAAGCTGATACGCTAAAATACTAGTAGGTGCCATTAAAATAGCCTGCTTAGGATAAACCATCAAAGCAGCACCGAGTAAAACCAAGGTTTTACCACACCCCACATCACCCATAATCACACGCCTTTTAGCTTCTTTTGAGTGTAAATCTTTTTCTATGTCTTTTAAGGCGTTAAGCTGATCTTTAGTAAGAGAAAAAGGCAAATCTTTAAGCCAATTAGCTATATTAAAAACATTGATTTGATGAGCTTTAAAATGCGTTTGTTTAGCTTTTAAACGCTTTAAAAAATTATATATTTCTATATATTTTAAATCTTTGCTAAAATTTTGCAAATTTTCAAACATAAAAAAACTTTTTTCATCATAAGCATGTAAATTTAAAAGAAAATGTATATATTTATCCTCTATGCCACTTTCTTTTAAATTTTCATAATTAAGATATTTATGTATAAAAGCGGCAATTTTTGTATCTTTTAAACCTAAAATTTGATACTTTGGACTAAAACCCTCAAAAGAAGTTAAAATTTTAGGATTGTTAAATTGCCAAGTGTGATTAAAACGCGAGAGTTTAGCATTAAAAACAAGCTCTTTTCCTACCTTGCAAACCCCAAAATGCCAAGCTCTAGGATGAAAAAATACAAAAGAAATATTTTCTTGCCATTCTTCACAAAAACCTAAACCAAAAAGTTGATTTTTTCTTGAACTAACGCTTTTTATAGTGATTTTTTGGGTGCAAATTTCATTTTCTTTAGGATTTTTACTTGGATTTAAATTTTCAATTTTTTTAGGTAAAAGAAGCGCTAAATCAATAGCACTTCTAATTTTTAATTTTTTAAAAAATTCAAAATCACTTTCTTTAATTTTCATTTTGTATGCTTGCAAAACTTATATTTAAAAGTTCTTGATGTTTTTTAATATAAGCATTTATGGTTTCAAGCTTAACCTTTTCCATAAGTTTTAATTCTTCTTTATAATATCCCAAATTTAAACCTTGATAAAATTCATTAAAGGCTATAGATAAACGCTTACTTAAGCTTTCATAACGCAAAGGAGTTGATCCTATGAGAAAATTTTTAGCTTGATCAAGTTCGTTTTGAGTCATGCCATTTTTTATAAAATCTTCAAAGAGCTCTTTTACGATTTTCTTAGCTTCTTTAGCGCTTTCATTTTTAGTTTGTAAATATCCAAAAACTCTAGAAAAAGACATATTCATATCAAGCATAGCATAAGCTGAGTATGCAAGACCTCTTTTAACGCGAATTTCTTCCATAATCCTTGAACCAAATCCTCCTTGCCCTAGAACAAATAAAGCAATTTTTGCAAGATATAAATCCTTATCTTTAAAATCAGCAAAAAAAGGCGTAGCAAAATAAATATAAGCTTGTTCACTTTCTGGGCGTACCAAAATTTCATCTTTGATGTTTTTGCTTAACTCATATTTTTTTGGAGTATTTTTTTTACCTATTTGAAGTTTTGATAAGAGTTTTAAAAGATCTTCCTTGGCTTGTTTTTCTTCTAAATCTCCTCCTAAAATCACAACCAAATCACTAAGATGGATAAAATTTTTATAAAAATTTTGCAAATCTTTTAAAGACAAAGTTTCTATACTTTTTTCATCTCCATCATTTGGACTTTGAAATTCTTTACATTTAAAAATTTGAGCATTGAGTAAATTTTTTGCTAAATAATCAAAATCACTATTTTTACTCGCGAGCTCACCTAAGGCATTGATTTTTAATTTTTGCAAAGTTTTTTCTTCTATTCTTGGTTTTAAAAGCAATTTTTCTAAACTCTTTAAAGCAAAATCAAAATTTTCTTTCAAGCAAGAAAGATTGATTTCCAAGCTTTCAAAACCACTACTTGCCTCTAAATTTATCGCTCTAAATTCTAAATCCTTAAAAAATTTATCATCCACGCCTTCATTTAAAATACGTGAAAACATCTTAGCTAAGCCTGCTATTTCATCATAACTTCTAGCGCAATTTCTAAAAACAAGCTTTAAAACAACAATGGGAAAATCAGAATTTTTTTCAAAAATAAAAGGGATTTTAACACCCCTACTCTCTAAATACTGCATTAAAACCTTTCTAAAATTTCATAAGCGGTATTGCGTTTAGCTGGATTTTCACCTAAACTTCTAATCAGCCTTATCATCTCATCTTGATTCATTCTATAACTTGCTCCTGCAGCACTTACTACATTTTCTTCCATCATAGTTGAGCCTAAATCATTGGCCCCAAATTTTAAAGCAAGCTGGCCTATAAGTGAGCCTTGAGTTACCCAAGAACTTTGTAAATTTTTAAAATTATCTAAATAAAGTCTTGCTAAAGCTAAAAGTCTTAAATACTTGTTAGAACTTTGTTTCATAATCTCTGGATGTTTTTGGATTAAAGCAGTATTATCACTTTGAAAGCTCCATAAAATAAAAGCTCTAAAACCACCTGTTTCATCTTGTAATTTTCTTAAATGTTCAAAATGATCGATGATTTCTTCATCATTTTCAACCGTTCCAAACATCATGGTAGCTGTACTTTTCATACCGATTTTATGAGCTTGGCGATGTACTTCTAACCAAGTAGCTGTATCGCATTTATTGGGTGCGATAATATCACGCACCCTATCACTTAGCACCTCAGCTCCCGCTCCTGGTATAGAAAATAAACCCTTAGCTTGTAATCTTTTTAACACTTCAGTGATTGAAATTTTAGATGCTTTTGCAATATAAGCGATTTCAACTGCTGAAAAACCATGCACAGTGATATTTGGATAATGTTCTTTTATCCAAGAAACTAATTCTTCATACCATTCTATTTTTAATTTTGGGTGCACCCCGCCTTGAAAAAGAATTTGTGTTCCCCCGATAGCTTCAAGCTCTTCTATCTTTTTGCCTATCTCTTCAAAGCTTAAAATATAAGCATCATCTTCTTTATGATGGCGATAAAAAGCGCAAAAAGAACAATCAATACAACAAACATTGGTATAATTAATATTTCTATCCACAACAAAAGTGGTGATTTTTTCAGGATGAAGTTCTAATTTTCTTTTATAAGCCATTTCTCCAAGTTCCGTTAAACTCGCATGATATAATAAATCTAAAGCTTCTTTTTTATCCAGTCTTTTCAAAATTTTTCCTTGTTTTTTACATAATTAAAATAATTATAGCATTTAAAATATAAATTATGCTATAGTTTCGCTTATGAATTACATTGAACTATTAAAAAATAATAAAAATATCAGAATATTAGCTTCGGTTCAGTTTATAGTATATTTTGGAGCATGGTTTTCTCAAACAGGAGTTTTTACCCTTTTAGTCGAGCTTAATGCTCCTACTTGGGCAACAGCTACAAGTGCTATGCTTGCTTTTTTACCTGGAGTTTTGCTTGCTCCTATTAATGGCGTCATAGTAGAGAAAAATAAACCTAAAAAACTTTTACTCAGTATGATTAGCATAGAATTAATTTCTATTTTTTGTCTTATTTTCGTCACAAGTCTTAGCATGCTTTGGCTTTTGTTTATTTTAATCTTCATAAGACTTTGCGTTGCTTCGATTTATTTTCAAGCTGAAATGAGTTTATTGGCTAAAATTTTAACCCCTCAAGAACTTAAACTCGCTAATGAAATGCACAGTGTCATTTGGGCGATTTCTTATACAGCAGGTATGGCAAGTGCGGGAATTTTTATTTATTTTCTAGGAGTTAAAACCGCTTTTTTATTTGACTGTGTGCTTATACTCATAGGCATTTCTTTTTTAGTAAGATTAAGTATTCCTGATTTTCATCAAAAAACACAAAATCGCTTTTTTACCATGATAAAAGAAGGATTTTTCTATGTTTTAAACAATAAGATAATTTTTCATCTTATCTTGCTTCATGCTTTTATAGGTTTAACTGCTTATGAAACCTTGGTTACGCTTTTAGCACAACATCAATACAAAGAAGTTTTATCCGCTGCTTTAGTAATAGGGTTTTTAAATGCAGTACGTGCTTGTTCTTTAGCTATAGGACCTATGGTTTTAAGCAAATTTATTAATGATAAAAATTTATTTTACATGTATCTTGGTCAAGGCTTAGGTATTATACTTTGGGCTTTAACTCAATTTAATTTTTATATTTCTTTTTTAGGTTTAATTGGTGCAGGTTTTTTTACCTCAGCACTTTGGGCTTATACCTACACCATGATACAAAAAAATGCTGACAAAGAATATCATGGTAGAGTGATCGCTTATACAGATATGATTTATCTTAGTTTTAGCGCTATTATTTCAATGCTTATGGGCTTTTTATTTGAAATAGGCTTGAGTTTAGAACTGATTACAGGTTTATTGGGTATGATTTTTATCTTTGCGGCATTTTATTGGAAGTGGTTTTATAAAAAATATTTGTGAAAATTCACAAATATTTTAAATTTTAAACAAATCTTGAAGATTTTTCATTGCTTCTTCATTACTGATGGCATTATTTAGCTGCGATGAACTTAATTCATTGAGCTCTATTTCATAACCACTTAACATAGAAGCAAGGCGAATATTAATACCATTTTTTCCTATAGCTTTACTTTTTTGTTCGCTATTTAAACTTACAATAGCTTTTTTATCTTCAATTTTTACAGAATTTACAATAGCAGGAGCCAAGGCACGAGAAATTAAAATTTCACTCTCATTTGTAAATTCTATACAATCAATATTTTCATTATGAAGCTCTTTGCTTACTGCATTAATTCTTACACCTTTAACACCTACTGTAGCGCCTACAGGATCGATATTTGCTCCATTGGCCTGAAGAATGATTTTTGCTCTTTCACCTGGAATTCTAGCACATCCTATAATATTGACATAACCATCTTTGATTTCTGGAACCTCAGCTTCAAGTAAACATTCTAAAAATTTAGGACTTGTACGACTAAGCTCGATTTTAATACCCTTATCTGTATAAACACGGCGTATCACAGCTTTTACCACATCACCTATTTTAAACTTTTCCCCTTTAATGCGATTTTTTCTCGGTAAAAAAGCTCTTAATTCATCTATTTCAATAAAAGTATTTTCTTCATTATCCACTCTAACAACTGTACCAAAAACCATTTGCCCTACTTTGTTTTTATATTTTTCAAAAATAGTTTGTTCTAATAATTTTTGTATATGATATTCAAGTTCTTTATGTAAGGTATTTACCGCAGTTCTTCCTAAATTTTCCAAAGAACATTCATAGGTTAATTCATCTCCTATTTCAACATCTGGAGCTTCTGATTTTGCCTTACTTAACGCGATAAAACTCTCACTTTTATTTTGTAATCTCTCGTCATTATCTGCTACTATGGTAATTTTTTGATAAAGATTTAAATTTTTAGGATCCACAAAAAACTCATATTCTTGTCCATAAATTCTTTTTGCAGTATTGATTAAAGCGGTAGCTACCTTTTCTCTTACATTCTCTAAGTTTAAATTTTTTTCATTAGCAATAGATTCGATAATATCTGCTATCTTTTCCATATTTTATAAAACCTTTTTTGTGGGAAATTTAAATAATGTAGGTAAAAATTATATCCTTAATAAGTTTAATTAAAAGTAAAATTTGCTAAAATTACAGATTAAAATGAAAATTCTTAAGGATTTAGCTATGGAATTAAAATTGGCAAGAACTTTGATTAATGAAAAACCTAAAAATATTAGCCTAGAAAAAATCGAAGAGGCTATAGAAAAAGAAGGACAAAAGTTTTTTTATTTTGATAAAGATAATACACACAAACAACTCATTGCCCTTGTAAATCATTTTGAAAAAAAAGGAGTAAGCATTTATCATAGAACCGTAAAATACGGACTTGATGATAATGATTTTATGTATGAGGTACATATTCTTTGAGTGCTAAAAAACTTTTTATTCAAACTTTAGGTTGTGCGATGAATGTCAGAGATTCTGAGCATATGATCGCAGAATTAACACAAAAAGAAAATTACGCACTAACAGAAGATATCAAAGAAGCAGATCTTATTCTTATTAATACCTGTTCAGTGCGTGAAAAACCTGTGCATAAACTTTTCTCAGAAGTGGGTGGCTTTGAAAAAGTTAAAAAAGAAGGTGCTAAAATAGGAGTTTGTGGATGTACTGCATCGCATTTGGGAAATGAAATTTTCAAACGTGCTCCTTATGTGGATTTTGTTCTAGGGGCAAGAAATATTTCCAAAATCACTCAAGCTATAAAAACTCCAAAATTTATGGGCGTGGACATAGACTATGATGAAAGTGAATTTGCTTTTGCAGATTTTCGAAATAGTATTTATAAATCCTATATTAATATCTCCATAGGTTGTGATAAACACTGCACTTATTGTATAGTACCACATACTAGAGGAGATGAAATTTCCATACCTTTTAACATCATCTACAAAGAAGCTCAAAAAGCCGTTGAAAAAGGCGCTAAAGAGATTTTCTTGCTAGGACAAAATGTCAATAACTACGGCAAAAGATTTAGAAATGAACATAAAAAAATGGACTTTTCAGATCTTTTAGAAGAACTTAGCACTATAGAAGGTTTGGAGCGCATTCGCTTTACAAGTCCACATCCTTTGCACATGGATGATAAATTTTTAAAAGTTTTTGCCAATAATCCAAAAGTTTGCAAATCCATGCATATGCCTTTACAAAGTGGCTCAAGTGAAATTTTAAAAGCTATGAAGCGTGGCTATACTAAAGAATGGTATTTAAATAGAGCTTTAAAACTTAGAGAACTTTGTCCAAATGTTAGCATTTCTACAGACATTATTGTAGCTTTTCCAGGGGAAAGTGAAAAAGATTTTGAAGAAACTATGGATGTTTTGGAAAAAGTGCGTTTTGAGCAAATTTTTTCTTTTAAATACTCCAAACGCCCTTTAACAAAAGCTGCAACCATGCCTAATCAAATCGATGAAGAAACAGCTTCAAGAAGACTTAGCACCTTACAAAATCGTCATAGTGAAATTTTAGATGAAATTGTAAAAAAACAAGAAAATAAAACTTTTAAAGTTTTATTTGAAGAATTAAGAGCAGGCAATAGCATTGCTGGAAGAACAGATAATAATTTTTTAGTTCAAGTTGAAGGTAGCGAAGAACTTTTAGGGCAATTTAAAGAAGTAAAAATAACTAATGCAAAGCGTATGGTTTTATATGGGGAAATCGTTTAAAATCCATTGCTTAACATATATAATTTTCATCTTGCAATGGCTTATTTTTTTAAGCTGTAAAAAGCACTATAAAGGTGAAAGAGTTGACCGTAAAGCTGGTGTGATACTTTTTTGGCATGGAAAATTAGCACTTATGCCTTTTGCGTTTAGACATTATAGGCAAAAAAATAAAAAAGCCTATGTCATGATCTCTCACCATAAAGATGGAGAGCAAATTGCAAAAATCATCAAGCTTTTCGGTCTTGATACTGTAAGAGGAAGCACTTCAAGGGGTGCTAGCAGTGCACTTAGAGCTGCATTTAAAGTTTTAGAACAAAATGACGATATAGTTATCACGCCCGATGGTCCACGAGGGCCTTATCATAGTATTTCAGATGGTTCTATCATTTTGGCTCAAAAAAAAGAACTAAAGATAAGAATTTTAAACTATGAAGCAAATCGTTTTTGGGAATTTAAAAGTTGGGATAAGATGATCTTGCCAAAACCTTTTAGTAAGATTACTTATAGTCTAAGTGAACCTTTGGATATTTTATCTTTAGATAAAGAAAAAGCTAAAGAATTTCTAATGGAACAATTTGATAAAATTAGCTTAGCTGATCAATTCAAGGAATGAAATGTTATTTTTACTTAAAAAAATATTTCCACAACTTTTTATTAGTATTATTTTAGAAGATAAAAAAAATATTGTAAAAGCTTCTATTTACAGAGGAAATAAACTAATCAGTAGCAATGAAAAAACTTTTGATAAAAGTGAAAATTTATTAGAATACATAAAAAATTTAAGCAAGCATTTCTTATTTTACCACACTGCTTTATTTTTAGACGCCAAAGAACAAGGATTAATACCTAGTACAAATATTCAAGATTGTGAGCACTTTAATATAGGAAAAATCAGCTTACAGCATATTTTGTTTAATAATGCCCTTGTTTATACAGCTACCGAACATGTGGAATATTATAGCGAGCTTTTTGAAGAATATAGAGGTTTAGATTTTTTATATTCCCCTTTTGCTCTTCTTTACTACAATATACAAAAAGAAAAACAGCCTGATGATCAAAATTTACTTTATGGATTTAAGCAAGGACATCTTTTGGCAATTATTGTTGCCAAAGGCAATACTATCTTGTACGGTGATTTTAAAATATTTGAGCAAGAATTAGGTTTAGAGCTTGAACTTCCATCAGAAGATAATCAAGAAATTGAAAACAACAACGATGATACCGAAGTTACCTTAGATAACTTCAATGAAGCCTTAAATAGTAAATTTGACCTACTTGATCAAGAAAATAATCTTGAAACTTTGGATAATAATGATAATTTTAATCTTGATGAATTAAATCAATTTAGCAATGATATGGAACTTTGTCGTTATATTATTACGAGCATTGAAAAATTTTATAATGATGATAAATATGCTGGGGTATTTATCAATGGTATTTTATTATATAGCGAATCAGATATTAACATAAGTGCTATTGATTTTTTAGAAAGTGAAACTTTTTTAGAGATAAAAACGAAACAAATCAACACCTTAGATCTTATGATAGAATTGATGCAAAAGGAGCTTAAATGACTTATAGCTTCATACAGCCAAGAAAAAAACCTATTTTCACGCTCTTTGATAAAATTTGGCTAGGACTTTTTGGTTTTAGTATATTATTTATCTTGCTAGTATATTTTACATATACAATAAAAATTGCATTAATCAATAGCTCTATCGATGATGAAAAACAACAAGTTATAGTGCTTCAAAATCAAACTAAGCAAAATGAAATGCTTTATGAAATTTTATTTGATCAAAGCCAAATAGCGAAAAATTTTAACACTCAAAATCAAATTATTAAAGAAAGCTTAAGAAATCTATTTGATATTATTGTAAAAACTGATAATATTACTCTTGAAAGTGTTGAACAAGACGAATATTCCTTAAAACTTATCGGAGTCACTCCTACAAGAGAAATGTTTACTCTACTTTTAGAAACCCCTTTAAAAAGCATCTTTGATCAAAGCTATACAACCTATTATCGCTTAGATAATGGGTGGTATCGTTTTGTTAGTATTAGTAAACAAATTCCAGGAGTTGTAGATGAAAGATAAAAGCCTAGAAGAAATTGATTTATTAAAGCTTATCATTTGCGCGTTAAGTTTTATAAGCGTTTGTACAGCCTTGATCTTATTTTTACTTTTACCGACATTAAAAAATTACAAACAAGCAAACCTTAGAGAAAACTCACAACTTGCTATCTTAAAAGCCACTAAATCAAAATTTGACTTTAGTGAAGATAAAATATCAACTCTAAGAAGCGAAAACAACAAAAGTTTAGAGCAATTTGAGCAAAATTTTAATATAGGAAATTTTGATATTTTTTTACAAAAATATTTTCAAAATGTAAAAATTCAAGAAACTAAGCCCGAAAAACAAGAAAAATATCTAAAAAACCGCTTAGCCATTAAAGCGACAATGAACAATCCTAGAAGACTTTATGATTTTATTGATGCTCTAAAAAACTATAATAATTTAATCAAGCTTGATTATCCACTTAATCTTAAAGGAGGAGAGCAAGGTATCTCTATAGATCTTATTCTCAAAGTTTATTCAAGCTAAACTCACATCTTCGCCTTTTAAAATTTGATTCATAGTATTCATTGCACACATTTTTCCACACATGGAACATGAGTTTAAATCATCAGGACGACGCTCATTAAACATTTTTTTGGCCTTTTCTCCATCAATAGCAAGTTTAAACATTTTCTCCCAATCTATCTCTTGCCTAGCCTTACTCATCTCATCATCTCTTGCTCTTTCTTTTGGAAGTTTAGCTATATCTCCCGCATGAGCTGCAATTTTAGTCGCAACTATACCCTCTCTAACATCTTCTAAATTTGGAAGTCTTAAGTGTTCAGCAGGTGTTACATAACACAGCATATCAGCACCGCTAGCTGCAGCCACAGCTCCTCCAATAGCACCACTAATATGATCATACCCTGCGCCAATATCTGTTACCAAAGGTCCTAAGACATAAAAAGGCGCTCCTTTGCATAAACGCTTTTCTAATTGCATATTTGCCTCTATTTCATTAATAGCCATATGCCCTGGACCTTCTATCATTACTTGAACCCCAACATCCCAAGCCCTTTGAGTAAGGAGTGATAATTCTATAAGCTCTGAAATTTGTGCCCCATCACTTGCATCGTGGGTAGAGCCAGGACGCAAAGCATCACCCAAAGATAAAGTTACATCGTATTTTAAACAAATATCAAGCAAATCATCATAATACTCAAAAAAAGGATTTTCAGCATCTTTCATCATCATCCAAGCATAAAGCACAGAGCCTCCTCTTGAAACTATATTTGTAAGTCTTTTACTTTGTTTAAAAATATGCGCTGCGCGAGAATTAATACCTGCATGAATTGTCATAAAATCAACCCCACTTTTAGCATGATGATATACAACATCTAAAAAGTCTTTGGCATTAATTTGTTTTAAATCTTTTTCTAAAAATCCTACTGCATCATATACAGGAACTGTTCCTATCATAGCTTTTGAAACATTAACAAGCTCATCTCTAAAACGACTTGTTTTGCCATAATTGCTTAAGTCCATAATCGCTTCTATGTCAAATTTATGAGCAAGCTCTACTTTTTTCATTTCCTCGCTATAATCAACACAATCATTTGAAACTCCTAAATTTACATTAACCTTAGTACGCAGTCCAAAACCTATACCATTTGGATCAAGACTATTATGATTAATATTTGCAGGGATAATAATTTTACCGCAAGCAATATTTTCAAGCAAAAAATCTTTACTTAAATTTTCTTTTTGTGCAACAATCTGCATTTCTTTAGTAAAAACACCTTCTTTGGCATAATTCATTTGAGTTTTCATAAATTTATCCTTTAAAAAATTTGGATAAATGAAGGGTGAGTATAAATTTTTAAAGTATTGAAATTTATAAATCTTCCCGACGCTGGCATTATCCAGATCCGGTTCGGTCTAAGCTTTTAGCTTACTCTCAGCCTGTTACACAAGCTCCCGTCATTTATGTTTTAATTATACACTTTAAATATTTATTTTTGCTTTATGCGTGCAGTCTTTGTAAAATTTATAAGTTCTTCTGTAGTTTTTATATGATAAGGAAGTTTTCCAAGGCAATATTTAAAAATTTCAGCAGCTGCCAAAGCATCATCTAAGGCCCTATGATGCGTATTTTCCACGCCCAGAAATTCTTTCAAAACCTCTAGTTTATATTTTGGACTTTCTATACAACATTGTGCAAATTCTATAGTGCAAATACGACGATTAAGCAAAATGCCAAAACCACACTCATTTAAAGCCTTAGAAATAAAACTATAATCAAAACGCACATTATGCGCTACAAAAATACTGTCTTTTAAAAAAAGCCTAAAATCACTTAAAACCTTTGCTAAACTTAGAGCATTTTCCACCATCTCATAAGTAATACCCGTAAGTTCGGTTATATTTTCTGGAATTTCTTTTACTTTAACAAAACTTTGAAAGCGTCCAATTTCTTTAGAATTTTGAATTTTTACTGCTCCAATTTCTAAAATTTCCCCCTTACTTACGCCGCCAGTACTTTCTATATCTACTATACAAAAAATTTCATCTTTAATTTTTGTTGTGCGTGTTTTAAGGGTAAAAATATTATCTTTATTCAAAGTTAAGCCCAAACCCAAAAGCTCAAAAGTTTCTAAATCTAAATCAAAATTTTTTAATTCTTCAACTTTGGCAAACTCTTGCATCACCCAATCATAAGGCTTGCTTTGCTTATTTAATATAGAAATAATCTGATCAATTTGCTGTAAACTCAAAATTCAAGCTTTAAAGATGAAATTGCAGTTTTATAATCATTAGAAGAAAAAATATAACTTCCAGCCACCAAAATATCAGCTCCAGATTCTTCTAAATCGCTAGCATTTAAACCATTAACACCACCATCAACCTCTATAAAAACTTTAGCATTTTTTTTATCAATCATTTGGCGCAATTCTTTGATTTTTTCATGTACCAAAGGTAAAAATTTTTGTCCACCAAATCCAGGATTAACACTCATTAAAAGTACCATATCTACAAATTCTAGCATGTGTTTAATAGAATCAATAGGAGTGTGCGGATTTAAAACAATAGCAGGATGGATTCCTTGACTTCTTATATATTCACAAAGTCTTATAGGATGAACTTCGCTTTCCATATGAAAAGAAATGAATTTTGGTTTCAAAGGGATAAAAAGATCTATAAATTTACTTACATCTTTAACCATCAAATGCACATCTAATGGCAACTTACTAATAGTTGAAATTTTTTCGATCACGCAAGGTCCGAAAGTCAAATTTGGAACAAAGTGTCCATCCATTACATCAATATGTAAAAGATCCGCACCTGCAGCTTCAATAGCTTTAACTTCTTCTTCTAATTTCAAAAAATTTGCAGACAATAAACTTGGAGCTACATACATGATCAAAACCTTAAACTATATATAAATGTGATAAATAATATTTTATCGACTTATATATTAAAAAAACTATAAATTATGGAATATTTTAAGCTTAATTTTGATAAAATCTCCATTTAAAAATTTTCATAAGGACAAGAAAATGGCAAGAGTATGTCAAATCACAGGCAAGGGTCCAATGGTGGGTAATAATGTCAGCCATGCTAACAATAAAACAAAAAGACGCTTTTTACCTAATCTCAGAACAGTTCGTGTAACTTTAGAAGATGGTACCACGAGAAAAATGAGAATTGCAGCTTCTACTCTGAGAACTCTAAAAAAACAAAATTCTAAATAATTTTGAGGATTTATTCCTCAATTTTAATATTTCAAATTTAAAAATAAAATTTAATAAATCACTTATATAACACACATTTAAAAATTATTATTAAGTTTATTATTTTTTAAGCCAAAAATATCTTTTAATAGTGTAAAATACCTTATTAAATGAATTTTAAATTTCACTAATACAAGGAGAGTTTATGCTACATGAATATAGAGAATTAATGTCAGAGCTAAAAGGTAAAGATGCTCATTTTGATAAACTATTTGATCGTCATAATGAACTTGATGACATGATTAAAGATGCAGAAGAAGGTAGAACTTCTCTTAGCAGCATGGAAATTTCAACCTTAAAAAAAGAAAAGCTTCATGTAAAAGATGAACTTAGCCAATATCTAGCAAATTATAAAAAATAAGGCAAAACAATGTTTGGAAGTAAAATAAACCATTCTGATCTTCAAAAACTTGAAGAAGAAAATAAAAATCTTGCACATAAAATTGAAAAATTTCAATCGGAAAATTTAGAATTAAAAAATAAAATTACATCATTAGAACAAGCGGCTTTAGAATCTAAACTTAAAACAGATCTTTTAAATGTTTTATTAACTGGGGTTTTAAAAAATATTACTATTGTTCAAGGCGATATGTTAGAAAATGTAAATAAGGCAGAAGTTATCTCTAGCTATTCTAAAACTTCTCTTGCTGAAATGGATGAACTTAACCATATTGCTAACTCTATCAATGCTTCCTTAGGGGATATTACAGAATCAGCCAATAAAACAAGAGATGTTGCAGGAACATTGCATAGAAGTGTTGATGAAATTACTAATGTAATCAATTTAATTAAAGATGTTTCCGATCAAACCAATCTTTTAGCTCTTAACGCTGCTATAGAAGCTGCACGCGCAGGTGAACATGGGCGTGGTTTTGCTGTTGTTGCCGATGAAGTAAGAAAACTAGCTGAAAAAACACAAAAAGCAACCACAGAAGTTGAAATGAATATCAACCTTCTAAAGCAAAATGCAAATGAAATGTATACTCAAAGTGAGCAAGTTGAAAAAATTTCTATAGATTCTAATGCTCATATTATGAGTTTTTCCGAAAAATTTACTCACTTAGTAAATGAAGCGCATTCTACCAATTCAAATGCAGTTGGTATCGCTTCAGAAGCTTTCGTATCTTTAGCAAAATTAGATCATATAGCTTTTAAACTAAATGCTTATAAAGAAATTTTTTCCAAATCAGGAAAGCAATTAGCCGATCATACATCTTGTCGCTTAGGAAAATGGCTTGCTAGCACAGGAAAAGAAAGATTTGGACAAAATAAAAGCTTCTTAAAAATTAACGAGCCACATGAAAAAGTTCATGAAAATATGAATAATGCTATAACAATAGCAAATACAGAAGATATTAGCAAAGATATTACTCAACACAGCATAATTAATAAATGTGAAGTTGCTGAAAATGCATCGCTTGATCTTTTCAATGTATTTAAAGAAATGCTTGATGAGTCAGATCATTAAAATCCTAGGTTGAACCTTTTTAAGGTTTAACCTAAATAATCTTTAATTTTCCCCACTTTTCCTTTAAAAACCACATATAAGCAAAATCAAGCAAAGGCGTTCTTATCATATTTTTACATTTTTTTTCAAAATCCTGCACCTTAACATAAACAGCTTCAATCTCTTCATCACCAACTCCACCTCCAGAAGAAATTTTATCTTTTTTATCAACTTCTGCGAAATAAAAGCTTTGCTTGCTTACACCTGAACCAAACCCTATATAAAAATCTCCTATTTTTTCTAAATTTCTAGGAGCATACCCTAGTTCTTCTATACATTCTTCTTTTGCTATTTCCTCTAAAGATAATTTTTTATCTACAAGTCCTGAACAAAGCTCTATAGTATAGCCCATATTATCATCTTTTACATAATCTTTATCATGCATTTGATGATACCAAAGTGGTATGCGAAATTGGCGTACAAAAATAAAACTTTCTAATTCTTTATGATACAAAAGCACTGAAACACTATCTTTAGATTCTATAAAATCCCAAGTACAAAACTTACCATTACTTTCATAAGCAAATCTCTTAGGCTTAATATAATTTGATTTTTCAAAAGAAAGTTCTTTTAAATTTTTAAACGCCATAATAAAACCTTTTATTTATTTTTCACATTGTACTTTATTTTTGCTTTTTTGAAAATATAAAGATGATTAAAGCCTTAAAAAATTAAAAATCATATTTATAACTCAACCAAAAACTCCTTCCTTCTGTATAGTTTTGATAACGATTTGCATATCCAGCAGGATTAGCCCCATCCCATTTAGTAACTTGCGGATCAAAGAAATTTTTATCAAAAAGATTTTGTACTGCAAAACTTAAGCTAGATTGCTTATTAATTTTATAATTTATCACTAAATCTACTATATAAAAAGGCTTATATTTTTGCCATGGCAGACTACCATTACCGCCACCTTTTGCTTTAGCTATAGTATCAAGTCTTGCTCGTGTTTTTATATAGGAACTAAATTTACCTCGCTCATAGTTTAATTTTAACATTGCTATATGCCTTGGTAAATTTTCTATTCTATCACCACCAAACCAATTTTTTTGACCATCTTTGTAGTGATTATCCATAAAAGTATAACTTGAATTTAGGCTAAAGCCATTGTAAGTTTTGGTATTAAATGCAAATTCTACACCTTTAGTCTGTGTTTTTCCAAGATTAATAGGACGCGTACAAGTATTATCATCGCAATTAATACCATTTAATAGACCTGTTAAATCTTCACTACTGATTTGATTTGTAAAATCAGTAATAAATCCTGTGATAGAATAATGTGCAAAATCAAATATCCTAAAATCAACACCCAATTCATAATTTATACTTTCTTCTGGTTTTAAGTCAGGGTTTCCAAAATAAGCATTGTCATTGCTATAATTATAATATCCATTTGTCAACTCCTTAGCAGCAGGAGTTTTATAGCCTTTTGAAACACCTCCTTTAAAGGCTATATTATCATTTAAGTGATAAACCAAATAAACCCTAGGCGTAAATTCAGAATCAAACAAATCGCTATAAATATAACGTAAACCTGTAGTAAAAATCAAATCATCTGTTATAAAATACTCATTTTCCCCATAAAGCGCAACCGTGGTTTGATCAAGATTTTTACCTCTTATTTGACTACCTGCGCTTGCTTGATCATTTTTTAACATCTCATAATCAATCCTTACACCAAAGGTATTTACTAAATTACCGTACTGACCTAAATTCCAAGGTAAAACAACCTTACCTTCTCCTACCCAAATTTGACTATGTAATTCTTTATCCTTAGTACTACCATATTGTAAATATGAGTTAGTTGAACCAAAATCATAGTTACCATCATGATTTAAAACAATATTATCCTTAAAAAGTTGTCTTTCGCTTTTAATAGCCCTACTACTTGTAGAATTCACTGAAATTTCATTAATATATCGTTCTATATCAAAATATATATTATTTTTATCATTTACTGTCCAATTAAGCCTAGAACCAAAACCTAAACTAGTAAAAGCACCTGGACTATGACTAGCAATTTGATAATTATCAGGTCTTTGTTGACTACTATTCCAAACCGGTGTAGGCCATTTTAAATCAGAAGTTGCCTTATCATAATACTTCAACCTTGCAGAAATTGATAATGTATCTTCAATCAAAGGAGTTGCCACATAAGCATTAAATCCCCCAGCATTGCCATAGTGATTAGAGTGCTGTTGTAAAAGAGTGTTAAATTCTATATTTGCCTCAGTCTTATCAGGATTTTTCTTAGTGATAATATTTATCACACCACCTACAGCATCACTGCCATAAAGTGTAGAAGCTGGACCACGTATAACCTCAATACGCTCTATCATAGACAAAGGTGGTAGATATCCTGACTCACTGCCACTAAAACCATTATCATAAAACCCATTTGCAACACTTTGACGTTTTCCATCAATTAAAACTAGAGTATAAGAACTACCAAAACCTCGTATGCTAAAATCATAAGTGCCTGTTTTATTCATAGTCACATCTACACCTGGAATATCTCCTATAGCCTCCCCTATATCCTTAATTGGCTTTTTTTCAAGCTCTTCTTTTGTAATGATAGAAATACTAGCAGGCGCATCAACCAAATCTTGTTCAAAACCACTAGCACTAACCACAACATCATTAAGTTGATATTTTTCTTCTGCTTTTAACAAAGCTCCAGATAAAATTAAAAAACACAGTAAACTTTTTTTAAATTTCATATTTTTAATTTGAGTCAAATTAATTCCTTTAAAAAATAATTATTTTGATATTTAAAATCATTTTTGAAGTATAAAAAAAGAATACTTTTAATTAACTTAATTTTGATAACAATTATAAATAATAAAATTATTTAAAAAAGCGAAGTAAAAGCCTAAGCCTCTTGATAGGCTCCAAGCTTTAAAATTTTCTGCATACGATTTGCAGAAAGTTCTCGTACGTCAATATTTTCAAGTTCATTTAGAGATTTTTTTACATAATCAGCAATAGCTACTGCTGCAGCTTCTTTATTACGATGTGCACCATTTGTAGGCTCATCTATAACATCATCAATTAAACCTTGAGATTTTAAATCATCAGCCGTTACCTTCATAGCCTTGGTTGCAGCTTCACTTTTTGCAGGATCATTCCAAAGTATTGCAGCACAACCTTCAGGAGAAATTACTGAAAAAACAGAATTTTTCATCATTGCAAGTCTATCTGCAACCCCTATAGCTAACGCCCCGCCACTACCACCTTCTCCGATAACTATAGCAATGGTCGGTATTTTCAAATCACTTAATTCATATAAATTTCTAGCGATAGCTTCACTTTGCCCTCTTTCTTCAGCACCTATTCCAGGATAAGCACCTGGAGTATCTATTAAAAATAAAATAGGAATTTGAAATTTCTCTGCAAGTCTTGCTACTCTTAAGGCTTTACGATATCCTTCAGGATGTGGCATCCCAAAATTTCTAGCGATTTTATCTTTTGTTCCACGTCCTTTTTGCTCACCAATTACAATTATTTTTTTCTCTCCTAAATAACCCATAAAACAAACAATAGCAGGATCATCTCTAAAGGCACGATCACCATGTATTTCGTGAGCGTCATTTAAAATAAGTTCAATATAGTCAAGAGCATAAGGGCGATCTGGATGACGCGCTAATTGCAAACGTTGAAAATCGCTTAAATTCTTATAAGTTTTAGAAATTTCTTTTTCAAGATTTTTCTTTAAAATCGATACAGCCTCAGTGTCTCCTTTAATCTGAGCATTGATAATGTCTTCATCAATTTGCTGAATATTTTTTTCAAAATCCAAATAAGAAGCCATATTAATCTACTTTTTTAAATACAACGCAGCCATTTGTGCCACCAAAACCAAAAGAATTGCTCATCACCACTTTTAAATCTACTTTTCTTGATATATTTGGAACATAATCAAGATCACATTCATCATCTTTTACAAGCTGATTGATTGTAGGTGGAACTACCCCATCTCTTAAAGCCATAACACTAACAACTGCTTCAATTGCACCTGCAGCACCCAAGCAATGACCTGTTTGTCCTTTGGTGGAACTTATAAGTGGGATATTATCACCAAAAAGCTCTTTAATTGCTGCTGTTTCATTTTTGTCATTTATAGGAGTTGAAGTTCCATGTGCATTGATATAATCTACCTTTGGATTCCCTGCCATATTTAAAGCTTTTTTCATAGCTCTTAAAGGCCCATCTAAAGTTGGTGAAGTAATATGATGCGCATCTGCACTTTCTCCAAATCCAATTAATTCAGCATAAATTGTAGCACTGCGTTTTTTAGCCTCTTCATATTCCTCAAAAATCAAAGCTCCAGCACCTTCTCCCATGACAAAACCATCTCTTTCTTTGTCAAATGGTCTTGAAGCATGCTGTGGATCTTCATTTCTAGTTGATAAAGCTTTCATTGAAGCAAAACCACCTATACCCACAGGACAAATCGCAGCTTCTGCACCTATGACTAACATCTTTTTAGCATTTCCCAAAGCTATACTTTTATAAGCTTCTCCTATAGCATGAGTTCCTGCTGCACAAGCTGTAACACAAGAAATATTTGGCCCTTTAAGTCCATGCTCTATAGAAATCAAACCTCCTAACATATTTACAAGTGCCGAAGGTATGAAAAAAGGGGAAATTTTACGCGGACCTCGCTCGGAACAAATAATGGAATTTTTTTCTATGTTAGGCAAACCTCCAATACCAGCAGCCGAAACAATGCCAAATTCTTCTTTGTCTAATTCTTCGCTAAATCCAGCATCCTGCATTGCTTCTCTTGCTGCTTTAATTCCAAGTTGTATGAAACGGTCAATTTTTTTTACCTCTTTGCCATCAACAACCTCTAATGGATCAAAATTTTTAACTTCAGCTGCAATTTGAACAGGAAAGTCTGTGGCATCAAAAAGAGTAATTTTATTTACTCCGCTTTCTCCATTGCAAATTGCTTTAAATGAACTTTCTTTATCTAAACCAAGGGCATTGATCATACCAATACCTGTAACTACAACTCTTTTCAAGAATAAGCTCCTTGCAAGAAAAAAATTATTTTTTTAGATTATCAATATAATTTACAACATCTTCAATTTTAATTAATTTTTCAGCATCACTATCTGGAATTTCTACTTCAAATTTTTCTTCTAAAGCCATAATAAGCTCTACAACATCTAAAGAATCAGCACCTAAATCTTCAATAATTTTTGATTCCATTTTAACTGCATCTGCATCAATACTTAATTGCTCTACTACTACTGCTTTTACATCATCAAATGTTGCCATTTGTTCTCCTTCAAAAAATTAAAATAAAGCGTATTTTACTATAAAAAGCTTAAAATATTTATAGTTTTTCATTATACTTGAAAATAAAATATTAAAACATAAAGGAAAAATAATGCTTTTCTCTAATTTAATCAAAGAAAATCAAAAAATTTGGAATGCTTATCTACATCATGATTTTGTTAAAAAATTGGAAGATAAAAGCCTAAAGCAAGAAAATTTTCTTTTTTATCTCAAGTAAGATTATATTTATTTGCTTAATTACGCAAAATGTTATGCAAGATTAGCACTTAACTCAAATACCGCAAAAGAACTTCGTTTTGCTATGAAATTTCAAAATTATATAGTTGAAGGAGAAATGGAGCTTCATCGTGCAATTTTATCTCTTGGCATTAATGCAGATGAACTCGATATAAAAGATGAAAGTTTAGTCAATATAGCCTATTCGCGTTATATGTTAAGCGTAGGTGAAAATGGAGATTTTTTAGATATGTTAGTTGCTCTTAGTGCTTGCGCTATAGGCTATGCAAAAATAGGTGCTGAAATTATAAATCGTTTAAAAAATGAAAATTTAAAAGATCATCCTTACAAGGAATGGATTTTGACCTATGGAAGTGAAAATTTTCAAAATGAAGCTAAAGAATTTGAAGATTTTGTTAATTCTTATACTTCAAGTGTTAGTGCACAAAAATTCCAAAAACTCAGCGAAATTTTTCATACTGTAACACGCTTGGAAGTGGCTTTTTGGGAGCATTCTTTAAGAATGGAATTAAATCTTTAAACATGGGCTTTTTGCCCATGTTTTTATGCAATTTTACTTGCATCAATAATATTATAATCTAAACCAACCGTTTCTTTAGAAAGTCCTAATGCAAGTCCTACTAATTGTGATAAATGAATAATAGGCAATCTTGCTTTAGAATTAGTATAATCTTGAAATCTTTCTTGATAGATATCAAGCTGCATTTGACAAAGTGGACAAGGTGTTACAACACAATCAGCTTGATTTTCACTTGCATTATTGACAATTTGACTAGACATTTTTTTCACAGATTTTTCTGCAGGATAAGAAGCATGAAAACCACAACAATCAAGGCGTTTTTCAAAAGGAACTATTTTAGCCCCTAAAACTTCTACTACACTTTCAAAACTTTTTGGATTGGTTGAACTTTCTTTTTTACCGAAAGTATCTTCAGGTCTTAAACTATGACAACCATAAAATAAAGCTACTTTTAAATTTGAAAGCGGCTTTTTCACCTTGCTTTTTAAATTATCCAAATCCTCATAAAGCTCCCACAAAAGACTTGTAATAGGCGTTGAACCTTGATATTTCATTCCACCTTGTGCTAAAAAAGTATTTATGCGTTCTTTTGCACCCTTATCAAGAGTATTTTTTGCTTTAGTTAAAGTTAGCATACAAGTACTACAAGTTGTAAGCATTGGCATTTTCATCTCTTCTGCTAAAGCAATATTTCTTGCATTAGCTACCAAAGTCGCAATAGGATCAACACACTGCGCTTGAGAAGCCCCACAACAACTCCATCCCTTAATTTCATTTAATTTCCAACCCAAAATAGGTGCAATAGCTTCAAGTGAAATTTTAGATTCTTTTGCAGCTTGAGATAAAACACAACCTGGAAAAAAAGCGTATTCTTTTTGCATATTTTACTCCTTAACAGCAGCTTCTTGTGCCGCCTTTATCATTTTAACCAAATCTTTATGCCCTTCTATTTCATCCTCGCCAAAAACATGCATAGGATTCATTTTTCCTGCGCGCATAAGTTTAAAAGCTATATCTGTTTTGCCCATAGAACCTATAACACCCTCAGAACGCAAAGCAAGATAAATTTCATTCAAGCGTCCTGAACCTTCAACTAAATCTTTATAAAAAGCTTCAGCATGATCAGGCCCTAAGCCTTCATTTAAACCTTTTTTAATCGCCATCACTCTTAAATTTGCTATATCACTTACTGAACTTATACCCTTTGGACAACGATCAGCGCACTCTTGACAATGAACACAAAGCCAAAGTCCATTCATTACACTAGGTTTTACATGCAACATAGGATCCTTACCTCGAGAGTCTGCCGCTGCACGCCAAGCATGAGTAAAAACAAAAGGTTGCATATAATCGCTACTATCTGCTTCTAATTTATTACACTCTGAGGCACAGCTACCACATAAAATACAATCCCATTGCTTGCTAATACGATCAAATTCTTCTTGACTTTGTTTACAGCCCTTTTCCGCTGAAAATTCATTTTTTGCCACCATGGCAGGACGAATTTTTCTTAAATTTTCTATAGAAGGCTCCCAATCCACAATTAAATCAGAAATTACTCTAAAATTTCCAAGCGGAGAAATGCGTATACTTGAAGGATTATTATATTCTTTTAACAAATCTTGCATTTTAGTATCACAAGCAAGATAAGAATGCCCATTCACACGCACTGCACAAGCCCCACAAATTGCAGATTGACAAGAGGCGGTAAAATTTAAAGTAATATCTTTTGTTTTTTTGATAAAAAGCAAAAGAGAGAGCAGAGTTTTTCCCTGTATATCCTTATCATCAATATCATAACTTTGTTCATATTTTTCCTTGCCATTAAAACGATCTATGATGATTTTCATTGTACTCTCCTTCCATCAAGTGAAAACTCAGTTACCACGACATCTTTATAACTAAGTTTTAATTCATCATTTTCTAAATTTACAATGCTATGTTTTAAGAAATTTTTATCATCTCGCTTTGGATAATCTTCTCTAGTATGAGCCCCACGACTTTCAAGTCTATTTCTAGCTGCTAAACAAGCACAACGAGAAAGTAAAATCAAATTGCCAAGCTCCACATAATCTGTAAAAGCAGTATTCATCACTTCATTAGGATTTGGAATACGAATTTTTTCATATCTTGCTTGTATATCTTCTAAATTTTTTGCTAGAAGATCGAGTTTTTCTTGAGTTCTAAAAATCCCCATATTATCCCAATTTTGACTTCCTAGCTCTTCTCGCAATTCATACATTTCTTGACCATTTCCGCCATTATTTGTAATTTCTTTAAATCTAGCCTGCCATTTTTGAGCAAGTTCATGAGTTTTTGCCCCTTTTCCAAAACTTGCATCTTTAGCATAATTTGTCGCACCAATGCCTGCTAAATGCCCCGTTACAACGGCATCGGCTAAAGAATTTCCCCCTAGTCTATTAGCTCCATGTATAGAAATACAAGAAGCTTCTCCACCTACATAAATTCCAGCAATTTTAGTACTCATATCTTCAAATTTAGCCACTTCAATTCCACCCATAGAATAATGCGCCGTTGGACGGATAGGTACAGGAGTATCTACTAAATCAATATTTTCAAAAAGCATTGCAGTGTGACGAATTTTTGGTAAATCTTTTAAAATTTTTTCTTTTCCTAAGTGGCGTACATCGCACAAAACATAAGCTCCAAGTCCCTCGCCATAACCTCTACCTTCACGAATTTCTGTTTCTATAGCACGCGCAACCACATCTCGCGGTGCAAGCTCCATTTTTTCATGGTAATTTTTCATAAAACGCTCACCACGATTATTTAAAAGATATCCCCCTTCACCGCGCGCCGCTTCTGTAATAAGAGTTCCACCATTTGCAACTCCTGTTGGGTGAAATTGTATCATCTCAGGATCTTCAAAACCAAGTCCTGCTCTAAGAGCAGCTGCCACACCATCTCCTGTGGCAATAAAAGGAGTTGAAGTTCTATTATAAAATATCCTTGTATATCCCCCTGTAGCAATTACCAAAGCTTTGCATAGCACAGGATAAATTCCACCGCTTTGTATATCTCTTAAAACGACACCCTCGCATTTTCCATCCACAACACCTATATCCAAAAGTTCATGATCCATTAAAAATTTCACACCACTACTAATAGCATCATCTAAACAAGAATGCATTAAAATATGACCTGTTTTATCTGCAGAATAGTTACAGCGTTTCTTAGAAGCTCCTCCCATTAAACGCTGAGCTACTCCACCTTGCTCATTTCTTGAAAACAAGGTTCCTATAAAATCCATATTAAAAATAGCCTTTCCAGCTAATTCACAAAATTTTAAAGCCGCGTCTTGATCTACCAAGTAAGCTCCGCCTTTGATAGTATCATAAGCATGTAATTTATAGGAATCTCCATTAGAAAAATCAGTAACTCCATTAATTCCACCCTCTGCCATACAAGTTGCGTTACGAGATGGCATCATCTTTGTAGCTACTACAACGCTTAATTTTGGATTTTCTTTTCTCACTGCGGCTGCAGCACGCAAACCTGCTCCACCTGATCCAATTACCAAAACATCGCAAGAAGGTAAATTTGTATCTTTATCCATCTTAGATGAATCATCTAAGGCATAAACTCCACTTGAACTTGCAGCTAAAGCTCCTACACTAATACAGGCTGTTTTTATAAAATCTCTTCTAGAAAATTCACCCATATCATTCTCCTTATTTAAAAAAATTAATAATAATTTTTTAATGTAAGTCAATCTTACATAACCGCATGCCAAAAATCCAAAAACAAACTCTCCTTTCAATATAAAATGGATTAAAAACAAATTTATAATTTAGTAAATATAAAAAAGCATAAGATAAGTAATCAAAGAAGATAAATGAATATAATAAAATAAATATTAAAAAATTTTTGCAATATATCATAATCTATTCCTTGCAAATTAAACGGAATGATTATACCTTAAAAAAATAACAAAAAGTTAATATTAATTAAGATAATATTTATCTTAATTAATATATAGTTAATAAAATTATCAAATCATTAAGCCTTAAAAAGCTTAAATTCTCCATTTGCAAATTGCATTCTAGCGCTTAGATGATCAAGATAAAAAACTTCAAATTTTGGATTTTGTGGAGTTTCATAAAGATTTACAAGATAAGGGTATTTTTCGAACATCATTTTTTTAACTTCTAAATTTGGTTCAAAAACCGCATTAGCTCTAAGTCTTAAAAAAGTCCCATCTTTTGAACAAGAACAAAATTCAATACCACTATAATTTTTTATATGTTTAAAAAGTCCTTTTGTGTTTGCTGTGCAAAAATAAATTTTATCTCCCACAAGCAATGGACTTTGTATAGGACGCACTCTAGGATTTCCACAAGTTCCTAAAGTGGCTAAAAATGCCGGTGCATTATCATCTAAAAATTGTGCTATTTCTTTTAAATCCATCATTTTTCCTTACATATATAAACCACCATTGATCTTAAGCACATCGCCTGTCACATAAGAGGCATAATCACTAAGTAAAAACGCTACACAATTAGCCACTTCTTCAGGTTCTGCAAAGCGTTTTAAAGGGATATTATCTTGATAAGCTTGTTTGATTTCATCGCTTAAAACTTCAGTCATATCGCTTTTTATGAAACCTGGAGTTACACAGTTAAAGCGTAAATTTCTACTTGCTCCTTCTTTAGCAAAAGATTTAGTCATAGCTATCATTCCACCTTTACTAGCAGAATAATTTACTTGTCCAGCATTACCCATTTCTCCGACAATAGAAGCGATATTTACAACAGCACCAAAGCGTTTTTTACTCATGGTTTTTAAAGCTTCTCTACAACCTAAAAAAGCTGAGCTTAAATTTGTATCCACAACGCCACTAAAGTCCTCTAATTTCATTCTTAAAGCAAGTTTATCATTTGTAATGCCTGCGTTATTTACAAGATAACTTAATTCTCCATCGCTCTCCACTATGGTTTTTACACCATTTTCAAACTCATCTTCTTTGCTTGCATCAAATTTAATCACAGCAGCAACGCCACCACTTGCAATAATTTCATCTTTTAAAGCATCTGCAAGTTCAGGTTTTGAACGATAATTAATCCAAACTTTAAGTCCAAAACCCGCCAAAGTTTTTGCGATAGAAGCGCCTATTCCCTTACTTGCTCCAGTAATTAAAACATTTTTTCCACTAAATTTCATTATCTATCCTTAATAAGTTTAATTTTAAAAATTGCAATCTTAACAAATTTCTTATAAAAAAGGCAAACAAACTAAAATAAAGCCTCATTCATTTCTTTTGGAATTTCTAAGTCTAAAATTTTAAGCACGCTTGCAGCTATATTACTAAGCCCCATATTATCTTTAATCTTTGAAACTCCCTTTGCTTGCACAAAAACAAAAACATCAAAAGTAGTGTGATTGGTAAGCAAATTTCCTTTTTCATCTTGCATAGCCTCGCAATTTCCATGATCACTTGTAATGATAAAAGCATAATCATGCTTTTTTGCACATTCTACAATCTCGCCCAAACAAGTATCCACCGCTTCAACAGCCTTTATAGCAGCATTAAAATCGCCTGTATGTCCAACCATATCTCCATTTGCAAAATTTACCACTATAAAATCCTCACCCTTTTCTATACCTTTTTTCACTGCATTACACACTTCAAAAGCGCTCATTTGGGGTTTTTCATCATAAGTTTTTACCTTAGGACTTGGGATTAAAACCCTTGTTTCATTTTCTAAAAGCTCTTCTTTTCCGCCATTAAAAAAGAAAGTTACATGGGCATATTTTTCGGTTTCTGCGGTATGAAGCTGACTAAGCCCTGCTTTAGAAATCACTTGAGCTAAAGTATTTTCAATTTTTTCTTTTTCAAAAAGCACAGGGAGTTTAAATTTATCATCATAAACACTCATAGTAAGTAAATTTTCAAAGATTTTTTCGCGTTCAAACTCTTTAAAATCCTTGGAATTTAACACTTCAACAAGTTGTTTCATTCTATCATTTCTAAAGTTGATAAAGATAATGCCATCTTCTTCTCTCATGCCCTTGTAATTCTCATTTTGAGCTGCTTTAATAAACTCATCAGTAATATTTTCATCGTAAGATTTTTGTAGGTATTCTAATAAATTTGGCACTTTATAAGCCTTACCTAACAAGCACTCATAATATTCTTTCACCCTATCCCAACGCTTATCTCTATCCATAGCATAAAAACGCCCACAAAGCGTAGCAAAATGCACGCCTAAATTTTCACAAAATTCTTTTAAATCTTTTATGAAATTTAAGCCACTTTTTGGACTTACATCACGCCCATCAGTGATTGCGTGAGCAAAAACTTCATTGCCATTTTTCGCACAAATTTCAAGCATGGCTTTAAAATGCGTATCCATAGAATGCACCCCGCCATCGCTATAAAGCCCTATAATATGCACTCTTTTACATTTTGCTAAAAGTTTTTGTAAATTCTCATTTTTTTCAAGTTCTTTGTTTTCAATGGTTTTATTAATACGCACTAAATTTTGATAAATAACACGCCCACTTCCTATACACATATGCCCTACTTCACTATTTCCCATCTGCCCTTCTGGCAAACCTACAGCTAAACCACTCGTTTTTAGTAAAGAATTTGGGACTTCCTTAAAAAGCTTTTCATAACTTGGTTTTTTAGCTGCTTCAAAAGCATTAAACTTACTATTCTTATTATACCCTATTCCATCTGTAATAATTAAAACGCATTTTTGCTTCATTTTTCTCTCTTTTATAAGAATTTTTTTGGTTAGATTTTACTAAAATTAAACTTTTAAAAACCAAAAAGAAGGCTAGGTTTTGTATTATCTTTCAGATTTAAGTCATTATGCTTTTTTTACTTATATTAGTGTGCGTGCAGGATTTGCATTTTTTATCGCTTTATGTTTGTCTTTATTTTTAATGCCTAAATTTATTACTTGGGCAAAAGCTAAAAATGCTAGTCAACCTATTTACGAATACGCCCCAGAAACTCATAAAACCAAATGCCATACTCCAACCATGGGTGGGCTTATTTTCATCAGTTCTGCAGTAATTGCAAGTTTATTTTGTATCAAATTTGATAATATTTTTGCTATAAGTGCTTTACTTTGTTTGATACTTTTTTGTTTGATAGGTCTCATAGATGATTTAGGCAAAGTTCTAAAAAAAGATAATCATTCAGGACTTAGTCCAAGAATGAAGCTTTTAGCACAAATCATCGCTGGACTTATTTGCATCTTACCTTTATATTTTAGTTCAGAGCTTAGCACGGAACTTTTTATACCTTTTTATAAACACCCTCTTTTTGATATGGAAATTTTTGCCATTGCTTTTTGGATTTTGGTTTTAATTTCTAGCTCTAATGCTGTAAATTTAACCGATGGACTTGATGGCTTAGCTACAGTTCCAAGTATTTTTTCTTTATCTACTTTAGGGATATTCTTATATTTGAGCGGAAATTTAAATTATAGTGAATATTTACTTTTGCCAAAAATTCAAGGACTTGGTGAAGTGGTGATTATTTGCGCTGCATTAATCGGTGCTTTAATGGGATTTTTATGGTACAACTGTTATCCTGCACAGGTTTTTATGGGGGATAGCGGAAGTTTAGCTTTAGGTGGATTCATAGGATTTTTAGCTATCATTAGCAAAAATGAAATTTTACTTTTACTCATAGGTTTTGTTTTTGTTCTTGAAACTGTTTCTGTAATTTTACAAGTTGGAAGTTTTAAAATTTTTAATAAAAGAGTCTTTAAAATGGCACCTATTCATCATCATTTTGAAAAAGTTGGCTGGGTAGAAAATAAAATTATAGTGCGTTTTTGGATGATAGCCCTACTTTCAAATTTACTTGCACTTGCATCAATAAAGCTAAGATAATGAAAATTTCACTTTTTGGATACGGAAAAACCACACGTGCTATTGCTGAAAATTTGGTAGATAAATTTGGGCCTTTTGATATCTATGATGATCATTTTACAGAAACAAAAAAAGATACACTAGGAAATTTACTTTTAAATCCTAATGATTTTGATGATAATTTAAGCGATATTGAAATTCCTAGTCCAGGTTTTCCACCAAAGCACAAACTCATTCAAAAAGCAAAAAATTTACAAAGCGAATATGACTTTTTTTATGATATCATGCCAAAATCCGTTTGGATAAGCGGAACCAATGGCAAAACTACTACCACTCAAATGGCTACACATTTATTATCACACATTGGTGCTGTTATGGGTGGAAATGTTGGAACTCCTTTAGCAGAGCTTGATCCTTATGCAAAACTTTGGATACTTGAAACTTCATCTTTCACCCTACACTACACTCATAAAGCTAAACCTGAAATTTATGCACTTTTACCTATAAGTCCTGATCATCTTTCTTGGCATGGAAGTTTTGATAATTATGTTCAAGATAAGCTAAGCGTTTTAAAAAGAATGAATGAATGTGATGTAGCAATACTGCCTAAAATTTATGCAAATACTCCAACAAAAGCTCATAAAATAAGCTATGAAGATGAAAAAGATCTAGCTGTTAAATTTGGCATTGATACGGAAAAAATTTCCTTTAAAAGTCCTTTTTTACTCGATGCTATCATGGCTTTAGCTATAGAAAAAATTCTACTTGATACTTTAAGCTATGAGCTTTTAAATAGCTTTGTAATGGAAAAAAATAAACTCGAAGAGCTTAAAGACAGTCAAAATAGGCTTTGGGTAAATGACACTAAAGCTACAAATGAAAGTGCGGTAATGGCTGCACTTAGTCGCTATAAAGATAAAAAAATTCATCTCATCATAGGGGGAGATGATAAGGGTGTAGATCTTAGCAATTTATTTGATTTTATGAAAGGATTTGATATAGAACTCTATGCTATAGGTATTAGTACCGAAAAAATGCTTGATTATGCAAAAAAAGCGAATTTGAAAGCCTATAAATGTGAAGTTTTATCTAAAGCTGTAAATGAAATTTCAAATCACTTAAAAGACAATGAAGTGGCTCTTTTAAGTCCCGCTTGTGCAAGTTTAGATCAGTTCAACTCTTACTCAGAGCGTGGAAAAGTCTTTAAAGAATGTGTGAATAAAATTTAATTTATTTTACAATCCATACAAATATACTTAACTTTCCAAACCCCTAAAAACACCCTATTCTCTCTAAAAACCCTAACCAGTAACAAACTCTTTTTTTAAACACTATTTCAAACACCATCTAAAACAACAATAAAAATAAACATAGGATTTATATATAAAGTAAGCAATGAAGACATTTAACAAGTCCGCAATGAGCTACTTTCCCCCTGCCAGTAAGGCGTAGTATCATCACCCACGATGTGCTTAGCTTCTTGGTTCGGGATGGAGCAAGGCGTTTCCACATCTGTATAATCACGGACATTGTTATTTAAATATTCTTTGAAAGATTGAATTTAAAAAATAAAGCTTAATCTTTTTATTTCTTTACTTTTTTCTTTATTCTCTTTCTTCTTTTGTTTTTCTTTCTTCTTTACTTATCTTTTATCTTTGATAAGTTTTTATATAGAATACTTAAAAAACAATGTTAAGAGCAAGTTCTAATATAAACTTTACTTGAAAGATTTCTATTAAACTCTAAATATTATCTATATTCAAAGCTTTCTTAAAAACCTTAACAAGGAAGTGATGCTTTATTAAAGATAAGCCAAACGCTCTATTAGTACTGGTCAGCTAAAGGACTTTCATCCATTACACACCCAGCCTATCAAACTAGTAGTCTTCTAGAGAGCTTAGAGAAGATTCATCTTAGAGTTGGCTTCACGCTTAGATGCTTTCAGCGTTTATCCTTTCCAAACTTAGCTACGCTGCGATGCTCTTGGCAGAACAACAGCTACACCAGTGGTTTGTTCAACCCGGTCCTCTCGTACTAGGGTCAAATCTCTTCAATCTTCTTACGCCCACGGCAGATAGGGACCGAACTGTCTCACGACGTTCTGAACCCAGCTCGCGTACCGCTTTAAATGGCGAACAGCCATACCCTTGGGACCTGCTCCAGCCCCAGGATGCGATGAGCCGACATCGAGGTGCCAAACCTCCCCGTCGATGTGAGCTCTTGGGGGAGATCAGCCTGTTATCCCCGGGGTACCTTTTATCCTTTGAGCGATGGCCCTTCCACACAGAACCACCGGATCACTAAGACCGACTTTCGTCTCTGCTTGACTTGTATGTCTTGCAGTTAAGCTGGCTTATACCTTTATACTCTACGAACGATTTCCAACCGTTCTGAGCCAACCTTTGTAAGCCTCCGTTATTATTTGGGAGGCGACCGCCCCAGTCAAACTACCCACCAGACATTGTCCCACTTGAGGATAACTCAAGCTGGTTAGCTACCCAAATAAGAAAGAGTGGTATCTCAACAATGGCTCATATACAACTGGCGTCATATACTCAAAGCCTCCCACCTATCCTGCACATTCTTATCCAAGTAGCAGTGTCAAGCTGTAGTAAAGGTCCACGGGGTCTTTCCGTCTTGCCGCGGGTAGGAGGAATTTTCACCTCCACTACAATTTCACTGGATCCCTCTTTGAGACAGCTCCCATCTCGTTACGCCATTCATGCAGGTCGGTATTTAACCGACAAGGAATTTCGCTACCTTAGGACCGTTATAGTTACGGCCGCCGTTTACTCGGGCTTCGATCAAGAGCTTCGCTAATGCTAACCCCATCAATTAACCTTCGAGCACCGGGCAGGCGTCACACCCTATACATCCTCTTACGAGTTAGCAGAGTGCTGTGTTTTTGGTAAACAGTCGGGAGGGACTCTTTGTTGTAAGTTTCCTTGCTTTCGGAGTAAATCCTAATACAAAGCTAACCACACCTTATACCGAAGATACGGTGCTATTTTGCAGAGTTCCTTAAAGAGAGTTCTTCCACGCGCCTTAGAATACTCATCCCACCCACCTGTGTCGGTTTACGGTACGGGCAACATTAGCTAAACTTAGAAACTTTTCTTGGCTCGACGGCATCAGGGGTTCTTCTATCCATCCGAAGATTTCAAAAAGCCTTTCAGTTCTCGGAGTATTGTTATACGGATTTGCCTGTATAAGCTCCTACGACCTTAGACTAGCACTTCCATCCGCTAGCCCCCTTAGCCCTAAGCGTCCTTCCATCGCACACTAATGTTGGTATTGGAATATTAACCAATTTGCCATCGTCTACCCCTTTCGGACTCGACTTAGGACCCGACTAACCCTACGATGACGAGCATCGCGTAGGAAACCTTGGGTTTACGGCGTTAATGATTCTCACATTAATTATCGCTACTCATGCCTGCATGCTCACTTCTATTCGCTCCAGCACTCCTTACCGGTATACCTTCGACGCAAATAGAACGCTCTCCTACCACTTGCACACAACTTAAACTACTTAAACTTTAAACCAAGAATATTTTTACTGATTTTACTAAGTTTTGTTTCTATCTTTACTCTATAAAAATCAGTAAAAATATAACTTAAAACATATAACTTAGTTTTTTATATTCTAAACTTAAATAATCTAAGTTGTGTGCAAGTCTACAGCTTCGGTACTTACTTTAGCCCCGTTATATTTTCCGCGCAAAATCACTAGACCAGTGAGCTATTACGCTTTCTTTAAAGGATGGCTGCTTCTAAGCCAACCTCCTGGTTGTTTAAGTAACTTCACATCGTTTTCCACTTAAGTAAGATTTAGGGACCTTAGCTGGTAGTCTGGGTTGTTTCCCTCTTGACGACGGATTTTATCACTCGCCGCCTGACTGCTGTGATTACATATAAGGTATTCGGAGTTTGATAGGGTTTGGTACATTGGTGTATGCCCTAGCCCATTCAGTGCTCTACCCCCTTATATTACGACACAACGCTATACCTAAATATATTTCGGAGAGAACCAGCTATCACGAAGTTTGATTGGCCTTTCACCCCTATCCACAAGTCATCCCGGGGCTTTTCAACGCCTATGGGTTCAGTCCTCCACTAGTTCTTACACTAGCTTCAACTTGCTCATGGATAGATCACTTCGTTTCGGGTCTGCAGCATCTGACTAAGCGCCCTATTCAGACTCGCTTTCGCTACGGCTTCGCGTTTGCTTAACCTTGCCAGACACCACAACTCGCAGGCTCATTATGCAAAAGGCAGTCCATCACACTGTATTGCTACATAGTGCTCTGAATGATTGTAAGCAAATGGTTTCAGGTTCTATTTCACTCTGATCACCTCAGTTCTTTTCACCTTTCCCTCACGGTACTTGTGCACTATCGATCTGGTATTAGTATTTAGGGTTGGATCGTGGTCGACCCGGATTCAGACAGGATTCCTCGTGTCCCGCCCTACTCAGGATACTGCTAGCTAAGCTTTGTTTTTCGCATACGGGACTATCACCCTCTATGGCTATACTTTCCAGAATGTTCTGCTAAACTCAGCTCTTGCACATTGCAGTCCTACAACCCCCAGTGCAAGCACTGGGTTTGCCCTCTTGCGCTTTCGCTCGCCGCTACTGACGCAATCTCTATTGATTTCTTTTCCTGAGGGTACTAAGATGTTTCAATTCCCCTCGTTCGCTCCTATATAGGTAATGTATATCTCTATACATTGGGTTGCCCCATTCGGAAATCTACGGATCAAAGCTTCTTGACAGCTCCCCGTAGCTTATCGCAGTCTAGTACGTCCTTCATCGCCTTTACCAGTCAAGGCATCCACCATTCGCTCTTAGTAGCTTACCTTTTGATGTTCTTTTAGCAGATGAGCAAAGCTCATCCTAAAGAACCAAAGCTAAAGGCCTACCCCGCCAACCTAAAAGATATTAGGCTTAAAACGAAATAAACTAAACATTCATTAAAAAATTAATGTAGATAAAGCTTCAATTCTTAATCGCTAAAAAAACAATTTGCATAAAAGTTAGATATAACCTAACTTCTACCTTTTTTATTGATTCTAAAACGCATCACTTCCTTGTTAAAGTTTTTATGATAAGACTTCTTTATCTTAAGACGGAAAGCATTCAAACACTTAATATAAAACTAAATGATTTAGTCTTAACTAAGCTGTGAGTTTGAAACTTGTCTTTAATTTACAAATCTTAAATCTAATATTCTCTTTATTATAGAAATAAAGATAATTAAAAGATATAAGTTAAACCAAAGAAAAGATAAATAGGTTTTATCCTTTAACAAGTCCTGTAAAATTGTTTTTATTAAAACTTGCTTGTGACTCTTAACAATGATAATTAAAAAGAACATTTAGGTTTAAAACCTAAAGGAAGTATATATATTAACATAATCATTATAAATATAAATACATAATGTATATGCTATTTATATCTATTAAAAAGTATATTCTTTTATAGTTAAAGATAAAAATAAATCTAAGTATAGAGTTTATATTTTATATTTAATCTACTTTATATACTTGCTTTAGATTTTAAAGCTTTTTTATTCAAATCTTTTTTATGGTGGGCCTAACAAGACTTGAACTTGTGACCTCACCCTTATCAGGGGTGCACTCTAACCAGCTGAGCTATAGGCCCTTAATAAATGGTGGAGAATAGCGGGATCGAACCGCTGACCTCCTGCGTGCAAAGCAGGCGCTCTCCCAGCTGAGCTAATTCCCCATAAACAATTAGCTTTATCATCAATCTTTGAAATCTAAACAAGAATCAATTGAGTTTATATATTGAAGTAATAGTTGTGAGACTTATTACTTTGTACTCTAGAAAGGAGGTGATCCAACCGCAGGTTCTCCTACGGTTACCTTGTTACGACTTCACCCCA
>NZ_MJXP01000028.1:0-53726 GCF_001762855.1 Campylobacter sp. BCW_6467
CCCCCCCCCATGGACACTTTATTTGAAATAATATTTTTACTCAAATATTTTTCTCCTTCCTTATTTAAAATGGTTTATTTTGAAATTAATTTCATATTATTTATTTTTTAATAATAATATAAAATATAAAAATAAAATAGCGGAATATTAAAATATTTAAACTTAAAATATAATTAAATATTAATTATTATAAAACTATATAGTTTGAATTTAAATTTTATTTTATAAAAAAATTGATTTAATGAGAGTAAATTTATATGAAATGTTGTAAATATTTTTGTATTTATAAATTTTTATTTAAAATTATCATCTTTGGTTTTTATATTCTAGATAAAAATTTAAAATTTTTGATTTTGTATTTTTTAGATATTTTATCTATAGGTTAACCATACTTAATCAAGTATCACAATATATTATTTCATCACAAGTCGCATAAGGTGTAAGTCCTCGCCTTGTATGATTTTATATTCTATACTTTGACATTTAGGACACTTAAAAACATTTTCTTCTAAAATACTTGTTTGATCGCATTTTAAGCATAAAATTTCAAGCGGAGCAAGCTCTATAAAAAGTTTAGCATTTTTGCAAATATTTGAGTTTTCTTTAAAAGTTTCAAAACAACGCTTAAAAAGATCCACTTCTATACCGCTTAAACGCCCGATTTTTACATAAATTTCTTGCACATTACAAGCCTTATTGTTTAAGGCATTTTCTTCGCAAAGTTCGATTAAAGATTCTACTATACTTAATTCGTGCATTAGCAAATTCTTGGTAAAAGTTCGCCTTTAGGACTTTCTAAAAAGCGTTTTGCTCCATAAGCGTTTTGTAAGATCACGCGTGCTTTTTTCTCTTCTAAAACTTCTCCTATAATACTCGCATTTACATTGTATTTTTTTAGAATTTCCAAGGCTTTTAACTCATCTTCTTTTTCCACACAAAGTATAAAAGTGCCTTCATTTGCAAGTTCATAAGCTTCATAACCAAAAAGCTCGCAAAGTCCTAAAACCTCATCTTGAACGATGATTTTTTCTTCAAAGATCAAAAGATCATTTCCACTTTGCTTTGCCCACTCATTTAAAACCGCACTAAGCCCCCCGCGAGTAGCATCTCTCATTGCTACAACCTTTATATCTTTTTCTAAAAGCTCTAAAACCTCTTTATTCAAAGCCTTGCAATCACTTTTAATATCAGCTTCTAGCTCATTTCTTTTGATTAAAACACTAGCTCCATGCCTTCCTATATCGCCTGAAAGAAGTATGCTAAGCCCTGCTTTGATATTTTTACTTTCTTTTTTAGAAATAATTTCACCTAAGGCTGTAGTGTTGATATAAATTTCATCTGCCTTACCCTTAGGAACGACTTTAGTATCGCCACAAACTAACATAACTCCACATTTTTCACATTCTTCTTTAATGCTTTTTAAAATGCGTTCTAGTTTTTCTAGCTCAAAACCTTCTTCCAAGATAAGTCCTAAGCTTAGATATTTTGGCTTAGCACCCACCATCAAAACATCGTTAATAGAACCACAAGCACAAAGTTTGCCTATATTAACCTCTTCATCTAAAAAAATCGGACTTAAAACAAAAGAATCCGTGCTTAAAGCCAAATTTCCCAAAATCGCCGCATCATTATTTGCGTTTAAAATTTCATTATCAAAGATCTTAAAAAGCTTAGTTAAAAGCTCATTCATCTCTTCTCCGCCACCTCCGTGGGCTAAGGAAATATTTTTCATGCATTCACCTTTGAGTATTTATAATACGCCGCACAAGCACCCTCGCCAGAAACCATACAACTTCCTATAGGACTTCTTGGCGTACAAGCCTTACCAAAAACCTTACAATCATAAGGCTTGGCCAAACCTCTTAAAATTTGCCCACAAATACAGGCTTTGCTTTCATTTTTACTTTGCACCGCACAATCAAATTTTTTACTTGCATCATAGGCGCTAAATTCTTCTTTTAGCTCCAAACCCCCATCTTTAATAAGTCCTAAGCCACGAAATTCAAAATCACACACTCTAAAGTATTTTTTTACTAAATTTTGCGCTTTAACATTGCCTTCTTTGCTTACGGCTCTTTTGTATTGATTATACACTTTAAAAGTGCCTTCATTGCTTTGTTTTATGATATTTAATACACTTTCTAAAATATCAACTGGCTCAAAACCACTCACCGCTATAGGGGTTTTAAACTTTGCTGCCAAAGGCTCATAAATACCATAACCTGTTATCACACTCACATGAGAAGGGCCTAAAAAAGCATTGATTTTTACATTTTCATCATTCATGATCGCTTCTACAGGTGCTGGAACTGTGATATGATTGATATGAAAAAAGACATTATTTATTTTTTCTTCTATAACCTTTTGAAGAAGTAAAGCACTCATAGGCGTAGTAGTTTCAAAACCTATAGCAAAAAAGATGATATTTTTGTTTAATTTTTGCTTAGCAATTTCCAAAACTTCAAGTGGAGAATAAAGTGCTCTAACATCAGCCCCTTTAGCTCTTAAATCAAGCAGAGAAATTTCACTTCCAGGCACTCTTAAAAGATCTCCTAAAGTACAAAAAATCGTATCTTTCATAGAGGCTAACTTGATAGCTGTATCAATGCGAACTCTTGGCATAACACAAACAGGACATCCTGGCCCATGGATAAAGTTAATCTCCTTTGGCAAAATAGAAGGCAGGGCATATTTCATAATACTATGTGTATGCCCACCGCAAATTTCCATGATGTTAATAGGATTTTTAAGTTCTTGTTCTATGAGTTTTTTTAAAGCTAAAATACTTTCTTTATCTCTAAATTCATCGATGAAATTCATTTAAACCCAAATCTCCCTCATCGCTTTTTATCTCTCCGCTATTCATTTTTTCTACTATTTCTTGATAGGTTTTAATGCTTTCTAGTGCAGCTTCTTTGTCGATTTTTTCCATAGCAACTCCTACATGGATTAAGACATAATCGCCTTGTTTTAAAGGCTCATCAATCAAATCCAAATTAACTTTTCTTTTTACACCTAAAGTTTGCACTAAAGCATTGTTTAACTCATCGATTTCTAAAATTTCAGAAGGTATGGATAAACACATTAAAAAAGCTCCTTTTTAAGTTTAAGCACCTTATACCAAAGCTCCATATTGGTGCCATTTTTTGCATCAAGAGTGATAATATCTGCTCTAGGATTTAATTCTTTAATCAACCTAGTCGCCTCTTTAACATCAAAATCAAAATGATGAGCCAAATCTGCCTTTGTGATTAAAACTATATCAGCCTTTTTGAACATCACAGGATATTTTTGCGGTTTATCACTTCCTTCGGTTACCGAAAGCAAAACTACATTTAAATGCTCTCCTAAATCATAGCTTGCAGGACAAACTAAATTTCCAACATTTTCTATAAAAAGCAAATCCACATCATCAATTGCCAAATGATGCAAAGCCTCATGCACCATAAAAGCATCCAAATGGCAGCTTTGCCCTGTAGTGATTTGATATGCCAAAGCTCCGGCATTTTTTACTCTTAGAGCGTCATTATTGGTTTCTAAATCCCCTTCAATCACAGCGATTTTAAGCTCATTTTTCAAAGCCTTGATCGTACTTTCTAAAAGCGTGGTTTTTCCACTACCTGGAGAACTCATTAAATTAATACAAAGCGTGTTGGCTTCATTAAAATGCGCTCTATTGTGCTTAGCTTCTTCGTCGTTTTTGCTTAAAATTTTAGAAATCACTTCTATGGTTTTACTCTCTTTTAAGCTTGGATTTTCATGGTAGTGATCGTGATGATGATCGTGCGTATGGCTTGAATTTATAGAACAGCCGCAATCTTTACACATTTTCTTTCCTTTTATATTTTTTGTTTCATTTTAACCTTAAAAGCATTAAAAAATTATGAGTTTTTAGAATATTTGCTTTATTTTTCTAAATTTAAAAAATGTACCATTTGCCCTAAAGCTATGGAGCTATCATTGCAAGGGTATTTTAAAGGTACAAAAAAATCAAAATTTTTAGCTTTTAAAATTTCAAGCAAGGTTTTGTTTTGAAAAACTCCTCCACTTAAAAGCACTTTTAAATCATAATCTTTGCTAAAATCTATGATAAAATTTGCCAAGGCATTAAACATACCTGTAATTGCCTTAGTTTTTTCATCTTGCAAAGCCCCTAAAATTAAATTTTTAAAATTAACCTGCCCTTTTTCTACAAAAAGCTTATAAGAAAAATCAAGATTTTTATCATAAAAAGCTTCACACATCAAGCCAACTTGAGCCTCATAAGAGCTTTTTTCTAAGTTAAAAACAATACTTCCAAAAGCATCGATAATGCGTCCTAAGGAACTTGTTTGTAAGTTAGAATGTGAATAAATTTTTTTAAGATTTTCAAGTTTAATTTTTGGAATTTTTGCTAAAAACTCCTTAGCCTTATCTTCTAAATCATAATGAAAAATAAGACTTAGAGCTAAATTTTGTATATTTTTAATATCACTATTTATAAGAGTGAAATTTTCAAAATGTGCAATTCTTTCATATTCTTTTAAATTTCCTACAAAAACTTCTCCACCCCAAATTTTGCCATCTTCGCCATAACCTGTTCCATCACAAATAAAAGCTAAAGCCTTTTCATCTTTTGCAAAATTTTCTTCGTATTCAAAATAAGCCGCACAAAAATGCGCATAATGATGAGAAATTTTAATCCTTTCTTCAAATTCTTTTGCATAGCTAAAATGCGGGTGTTTATCGCACAAAATCGCATCAAATTTCAAATCATAATTTTGTTTAAAAAATTCTAAAAGTTTAAAAAATCTCTCATGCACATCAAGACTTTTCAAATCCCCTATATAAGGAGAAATTAAAAGTTTATTTTCATAAAAAATCACAAATTCATTTTTAAGCTCCGCGCCCAAAGCTAAAAAAGTGCCTTTTTTATTAAAATTTCTTTCCAAATAAAAAGGATTTAAACCCCTTGAAGTACGCAAAAACATAGTTTTACCATTTACCACTTGAGCTATGCTATCATCACTTGCGTTGATAATTTCTCTATCATAATCCAAATAAAAATCAAAAACTTTATCAAGTTTTTGACACAAATTAAACTCATCTTTAATGATACTTTCTCCGCTTAAATTCGCACTCGTTGCCACAAGACTTCCTTTAAAATACTCAAAAAGCAAAAGATGTAAAGGCGTATAAGCTAGCATAATACCGATTTTATCAACATCAGGTGCGATTAAAGAAAAGGCTTTTTTTGCCTTTAAAATCACAATAGGAGCTAAAACCCCACCAAGCAAAGATTCTTCTTTTTCATCTATAAAGGCAAGTTCTTTAGCACTTTGTAAATCTTTACACATCAAAGCAAAGGGTTTTTTGGGGCGATTTTTTCTAAGTCTTAGAGTTTTTAAAGCTTCTTCATTAAAAGCATCACACATGAGATGAAAACCGCCCATGCCTTTAATGGCTAAAATTTTACCTTCCTTTAAAAACTTCGAACTTTGCATAAAAGCTTCTTGATCTTTGGCTAAAATTTCACCCTTTGAATTTTTAAGAAAAACATTGATTTTACACTTAGGACAACTAATAGGCTGGGCATGAAAACGCCTATTTTTAGGATCTTCGTATTCGCTTTTGCAAAACTCACACATCAATAATTCTTGCATGGAAGTATGGGCTCTATCATAAGGAAGACTTTTTATAATACTAAAGCGTGGCCCACAATGTGTGCAAGTGATAAAAGGATATAAAAAGCGTGGATTTTTTTCATCAAAAAATTCTTTTTTACATTCCTTACAAAGCGCAAAATCACTTAACATAGGTGTGCTTTTTGTGTTCTTTAAAGAAGGAGTGATACTAAAATTTTCATAGTTTGAAATAGAAATTTGCGTGATTATAAGCTTGTCTATTCTTGCTAAAGGTGGGAGATGATTTTTTAAATTCTCTATGAAATTTTCACATTCTTTTTGAGTACAAGCAAGGATGATTTCTACCCCAAAACCATCATTTCTTACCTCTCCAAAAAGCTTTGATTTCAAAGCTAGTTCATAAACTAAAGGGCGAAAACCCACCCCTTGAACTAGACCTGAAATTTTGATCTTATATCCTAAGTGGCACATCGCTTAACTGACAATTTTTAAGATGTTTTAAAGTATTTTTAAGTAAAGATTTATGTTCAAACAAAGAGCCACTTATAAGCGCTAAGTCGCTTTGCTTTTTCTCTCTTAATTCATCATAAGTATCACGCAAGAAATAAGCCAAACTCTCAACCGCTCCATAAGCGATATTAGCACTATCCACACCTGCTAACATAAAACTCATAGTAGATCTTAAAGTTCTTGTATAATTAAAACTTTTATCTTCTTTCAAGCGATAATCAATCTTTACTCCACGAGGCATTTTTGATTCATCAGCAATTTTTAAAAGCTCACTAGCACTCTCTTGTAAATTTTTACCCAAATTTAGCACTCTGCCTACCAAGCCAAGCAAGGAATAAAAATTGTTTTGAAGCTCAAAATTTTCATCTAAAAGAGGAAATTCCTTGCTAAAATTTTCTAAAAGCCTTGCACCAATTTCATCTTTTTTAATCTCTTCATAAAGTTCTTTGCTGTGTTTTGGTAAGCAAAGTTTAAGCAAATTAAGCTCTTTGTTAATAAGCAAAATATCTTCATAATCTTTGCTAAGCTCTAAAATAAAAGCCTTTTCTTTATAACGGCTTACAAGATAAGAAATTCTTGCCATATTTTTATCTTCTTTAGAAAAAATAAGCTCTCTTGCCTTAACATTGATAAATTCAAAGCCTTCCAAAACCACCACTTGCTCATCTAAAGCACTGATATAAAAATCTTTTTGGTATTCTTCTATTTTTTTTACGCTTAAAAATTTATATTCATTTTCAAAAAGTTTTAAACCTAAAGCAAAGCAAAACAAATCTCTAGCAAGTCTGATTTTAAAATCATTAAAATCAAGATTGTGATTTTTTCTAAACATGGCATTAAGTCTTAGCTTCATCAAAGGTTTTTCTAAACTTGCAAGAAGTTTTAAATTTTCATTTGAACAAACAAAAACTGAATTTATAGCCTTAATATCACAAGGAAGTAAAAAATCTCCTATAAATTCGTTCTTAAACAAAGAAAATTCATAAATGCCATTTTTATCTTTTAAATAAATCTTTTTTTCTTGACTTAACAAATCAAAGGCAAGATTTAAAAAAGTATTGAAATTTTCTTCATTGATTTTTTCAAATTCTGATAAATTGCTTGAAAATTCACACTCACAAAACACGCCCCACTCGTTTTTGTTTAAAAGTTTTTTTTCTTGATAGGCATTAGAATTTAAATGAGTAATATAAGAAAATCTTGAAAATTCTTTATCTTCTGGCATACAAGGGTTAAAATCCTGTCCCGCTTTTACATCAAATTTTTTCAAAAAAACACTATGACTCATGAAATTCAAAGAATCACAAAAAGTCTTTAAATTTTCTTCATCTGCATCGATAGAAAAATGATAAATATTTTCTTCTTTGCTAAGGGTGTAGTTATAATTTTTCGCATAAAAACGCAATAAATATTCAAAAATATCATTATCCGCATTATAAATAAAATCAAAATCCAAAGTCATATTATGCCTTTTTTGAAAAATAAACTATAAATATAACATTTTTAACTTAAAAATTCTTTCTCTCTTTGTCTAAAATCGCTCATAAAATGCTCCATAAAAGCGTAAAATTCTTTGCTGTGATTAGGGAATTTTAAGTGGCTTATTTCATGCAAAATCACATATTCAATAGCCCTTAAACTCTTTTGAATGAGTTTTAAATTTAAATTAACATAAGCTTTATTGTGATTACAAGAACCCCAACGCGTTTTCATATTTTTAATGCTTAAATGCGTGTAAAATAAACCTGTTTTTTGACTCCATTTTTTAAGATAAAAAGTAAAAATCTTTTTAGCATTTTGTCTTAAAAATAAATCTAATTTTGCTTCATTTTGACAAAGAATTTTATCTTTATTAAAATAAGTTTTTTTGGCATTTTCATCAAAAATAATTTTATATTTTTTAGCTAAAAAGATTAACTCATCATCTTTTAAGGCTTTTTTTTCAAATCTTTTTTTTGCCTCATTCATCCAAGAACTTGATTTATCTAAAAACTCATAAACGCTTTTAAAGGTGCAAAAATAAGGAATGCTAAGAACAAATTCACCCCTTTCATTTAGCCTTAATCTTAAAGTTTTTATGCGTTTTTTAGAATAAAAATAACACTCATCTTTATAAATAAATGATTTTAAACTAGAGCTTTGCCTTGCCATTTTTTACTTTTCCATCTGTATGAATTTACCATTCCACGCAAAAACTCATCTGCACAAAATCCTATCCAAACCCCTAAAATTCCAAGATTAAAATGAAAACAAAGCACATAACCCACAGGCAAAGATACTCCCATCATAAAAACAAGTCCGCTAAAAAATGGAAACTTAGCATCGCCACTTGCACGTAAGGAATTAACCATGACTATATTGAAAGTTCGTGAAATTTCAAGAAAGATTGAAAGGGCAAATAAAGGTATCATTAAATTTTTTAACTCTTCTTTAAGTCCTAAAATTTGCATAGTAAAATCTTGGCAAAGATAATTCAAAAGTGCCACTAAAGCACTTGCCACCACACTAAAATACAAAGCACGCCAAGCATGTTTATAAGCGATATTTTCATATCTAGCACCGACTAATTTACCTACTATGATTTCATTAGCTATGCTTGTAGCTTGTCCTATAAGCATGATAAGCATTGAAATTTGAAAATAAATCGTTTGCACACTCAAACTTGCTTCGCCTAAGCTTGCTACAAAAGCAAAAGCTATAGTGTATTGGACTATCCACAAAAGATTTTCCCCTGCTGAAAATCCACCTATATTTAAAACCTTTTTTAATACCTCTTTTTCAAGTTTTATCATTTCTTTGATTTTAAGATGAATTTTAAGTTTATAAAAAAGTATCACAAGTAAAGCCACTATAGCAACAATACGAGCAAAAATATTACTAAGCCCCACTCCAAAAAGTTCTGATTTTGTATGATGCAAAACATAATAATTTCCACAAATCACCACTATATCCATCAAAAAGCCTATAAGCATGACCCAATAAGCCATATTATAAACCCTTACAATAGCAGCTAAAACAATTCCTATGGCATCAAAAAACAAACAAATTGCAAGCATATGCAAGTAAATTTCACTATCTTTGAGCAATTCTTGTGGGATTTTTAAAAGATAAAGCAAATACTTCCCATGCCATAAAATAAGCGCGCCACACACAAAGCCTAAAAGTGCATTTAAAAACAAACTTTGATGAATCACTTTTCTTGCTAAAACATGATCTTTTGCACCAATAGCCTGAGCTATCACCACACTACAACCCACACTTAAAAATGAAAAAATAGTGATAAAAAGATCTAAAATTTGATTTCCAGCCCCCATAGCACCGACAAGAAAATTAGAATAATGCGACACCATAGCGGTATTGATAATCACGGTTAAATACTTAGAAAGCAAGTCCCAAAATATAGGAAAACTAAGCCTTGTTAAAGAGAGTTGTTTTTTTGCCATAATTAATGCCTTACAAAGATAAAAGGCAAATTTTAACAAATTTTTCTTAAAATAAAAAACCGCTAAAAAGCGGCTTTATTATCCAAAAGCACCGCTTAGATAAGCCTTGGTTTTTTCTTGTTTTGGATTTTCAAAAAATTCTTTACTTTCACCAAATTCTATAAGCTCTCCAAGGTGAAAAAATGCAGTATAATCAGCCACGCGTTTGCCTTGTTGCATGTTATGCGTTACCATAATCATAGAAAGATTATGACTTAATTCTTTTAAAAGCTCTTCTATAACACCTGAGCTAATAGGATCAAGTGCGGAAGTTGGCTCATCTAAAAGCAAGAGCTTAGGTTTTATTGCTAAAGCTCTTGCGATACAAAGGCGTTGTTGTTGTCCGCCTGAAAGAGCTAGAGCATTTTGCTTTAATTTATCTTTAACCTCTTCAAAAAGTCCTACTTTTTGCAAACAATCCACCACCAAAGCTTCTTCTTCATCTTTATTTTTAATCATACCATGAAGTTTTGGTGCATAAGAGATATTTTCATAAATGCTTTTTACAAAAACATTAGGTTGTTGAAAAACCATGCCTACATTTTTACGCAAAGCTACTACATCTTGATTTTTAACATCTTTTCCTTCAATTTCTACCAAACCATCGATTTTTGCGATTTTATCATTCATTCTGTTAAAACAACGCAAAAAAGTGGATTTACCGCATCCTGAAGCACCGATGAGTGCGGTAATTTTGTTTTGTTCTATTTGCATATTGATATCAAATAAAGCTTGTTTTTTTCCATAAAATAAATTTAAATTTGTTGTTTTTGCTATCACTTTAATTTTCCTTGAAAATATTTTCTTAATAATATCGCACTAAGATTTAACACGACTAAAAGTCCTAAAAGCACAATAATACCCGCTGCTGTTCTTTCTAAAAATGCACGCTCTGGCATAGCTGACCATGAGTAAATTTGAGCAGGCAAAACGCTAGTTGGATCAAAAATCGAACTAGCTACATCAGGGATAAATGCTATCATACCGATAATCATCAAAGGTGCAGTCTCGCCTATAGCCCCAGCTAAAGTCAAAATAGAACCTGTTAAAATCATAGGCATAGCCAAAGGCAACATAATACCTTTTACCATTTGAACCTTTGTCATACCTAAGGCATAAGCAGCATTTTTCATGTTAATGTCCACACTTTTTAAAGCCGCTTTGGTTGAAACAATGATAATAGGTAAACTCATGATCGCCAAAGTAAGCCCACCCACTAAAGCACTTGATCGAGGCATTCCAAAAAGATTGATAAACACTCCAAGTCCTAAAAGTCCAAACAAGATACTTGGAATACTTGCAAGGTTGTTAATACACACTTCTATAAAATGTGTAAATAAATTTTGCGGTGCAAATTCTTCTAAATAAATTGCTGCTGCAACGCCTATAGGAACACTCACAACCATACAAACAAGCATAACAAGCAAAGTCCCTACAACTGAAGATAAAATTCCTGAATTTTCAGGAGATTTTGAGTCCCCATTTAAAAAGAAATTGCTATTAAATTTAAGCTCTATATCGCCTTTTTGCACAAGATCATCGACTAAAGTTCTTTGTTTTTCACTAAGGCGATTATATTTTTGCTTCATATATTGATCCACTTCTGAATTTGCCAAAAGCCAAGTTTTTTCAGCGATTTGCCCTGTTCTTATTTTTCTTTGCTCAGCACGAGATAAAAGATCATAAACAGGAGAATTTCTATTAGCCTCTACAAAAATATAAGTTTGCTTAAAAGCTCCAATTCCAAGATAACCCACACTTCCTAAAAAGATACAAAGAAAAATTAAATTAATATAAAGCCCCATTTTACAAAGTCTTTTAAAAGACTTTGAAGCTTTTTGTCTTTTTTTAAAAAGTTTTTTCATAAATTTTTCCTTTTGTGAAAGCGATTGATAAGATAAACACTAAACATATTGATGATTAAAGTGATGATAAAAAGCACCAAACCTAAAGAAAAAGCACTCAAAGCCAAAGAACTATCAAAAGCTTGATCTCCGCTTAAAGCTTCTACGATTTTTACCGTTACCGTTGTCATATCTTCTAAAAAATTCATCGTTAAATTTGGACGTAAGGAAGCTGCCATTACCACTATCATAGTTTCGCCTAAGGCTCTTGAAAGTCCTAAAAGACAAGCTGCAACTATACCAGGAATAGCCTCAGGTAAAATCACAGCAAAAACCACTTCTTTTTTTGTCATACCTAAAGCATAAGCGCCATTAATCCTTTTCTCGCTTACTGCTTCAATGCAATCTTGAGATAACGAAGCCACTATAGGTACTATCATGATCCCCATGATAAAACCTGCGCCTAAAGCACTTTGAAAACTTGCTTGTATGCCAAATAAAGAAAAAAACCACACTATAAAAGGCGCTACGACTATAGCTGCAAAAAATCCAAAAACAACAGTAGGAATCCCTGCAATGATTTCTAAAATAGGTTTTAAGTAATTTTTAGATTTTTTGCCAGCAAAAACACCTAAATATATAGCACACATAACCCCTAAAGGTAAAGCCGTTAGCATAGCAATCAATGAAATATAAAAAGTTCCCCAAAAAAGCGATAGCGCTCCAAAAACACCTTGTTTGCTCGTACCATCTGCATTCATAAAAGCTGCATCAGCTGCCCACTGACTTGAGAATAAAAAGGTAGCAACACTTTCTTTTTGAAAGAATTTTAAAGCTTCAATTAAAATTGTAAGCATGATAGCAAAGCTTACTATCACGCTTACAAAAGCACATAAAAAAAGTGCAAATTTGATTATTTTTTCTTTTAGCAAAGTTTTTCCTTAAAAAACTTTTCCAGCTTTTACAAGCTCATCATTTAAAATTTTTCTATCTTCTATATGTTTTTGAGAAGCTTTTAATTTATCATCGCTTAAAGGAACAAGTCCTATTTTTTCAAGTTCTCCGCCACTTTTTGCCAAATCATCACTCATGTAAATTTTTGCAAAATCAAAGGCTTCTTTTGGATTTTTCTTAGCATTGATATAAATAAACAAGCTTCTTGCAAGTTCGTATTTTTCATCTGCAATATTTTCTTCACTTGGTGTAACACCATCGATAGTAGCGACATTGATTTTATCTGAGTTGCTCACTAAAAAGCTATAACCAAAAATTCCAAAAGCATCTTTATCAATAGTAAGTTTTGAAACGATTAGATTATCATTTTCACCGCTTGGGATATAAGCACCATCTTGACGCAAGGTTTTATACTCGCCTTTATACTCAGGAATTTTTTTAGACACATCACTCATAATAAGCTCTTCTATAGTATCTCTTGTTCCTGAACTTGATGGTGGACCATAAACACTAATTTTACGATTTGGTAAATTTTTATTGATTTGATTCCAGTTTGTATAAGGATTTGGTATAAGTTTTCCATTTTGTGGAATTTCTTTTGCCAATGCTAAGAAAAGTTCTTTTTTTGTGATATTTAATGGAGCATTGGTTTTATTTTGAGCTAAAACTATACCATCATAACCTATCATAATCCCTACTATATCAGTTACCCCTGCTTTTTTGCAAGTTTCAAATTCACTTAATTTCATAGGTCTTGAAGCATTAGAAATATCAGTAGTTCCTTCACAAAATACCTTAAATCCACCCCCTGTTCCCAAGCTCTCTACTATAGGAGTTTTTGTATTTTTAATCGAAGCATATTCTTCAGCTACAAAAGAAGTAAAAGGATACACAGTCGATGAACCTGCGATTTTTAAATCTGCTGCATTTAAAGCACCACAAAGTGCAAGACTTACCACACTTAAAGATAGAATTTTTTTCATTTTTTCTCCTTAGCTTTAAAAAAGTAATGGAAGTTTAAAAAAACTTGGAAACATTTTGGAAACATTTTTTATTTTGTATTTTTCTTAAATATAATTTTTAACTATCAAAAATTTAGCTTGTTTTTAAAAAAATAATATATCATTATAAAACATTTTAAATTTTAATAAGGAGATAAAAATGCTTTCTAAAGAAGTTGTAAAATTACTCAATGAACAAATAAACAAAGAAATGTATGCAGCAAACTTATATCTTAGTATGAGTTCTTGGTGCTATGAAAATAGTCTTGATGGAGCTGGTGCCTTCTTGTTTGCACATGCAAGCGAAGAAAGCGATCATGCCAAAAGGCTTATCACTTATCTTAATGAAACAGATTCTCATGTAGAGCTTCAAGAAGTAAAACAGCCTGAACAAAATTTCAAATCTTTACTTGATGTTTTTGAAAAAACCTATGAACATGAGCAATTTATCACAAAGTCAATCAATACTTTAGTTGAACACATGCTAACACATAAAGACTATTCTACTTTTAATTTCTTACAATGGTATGTAAGCGAACAACACGAAGAAGAAGCACTTTTCCGCGGTATAGTTGACAAGATTAAATTAATCGGGGAACACGGAAATGGACTTTATTTAGCTGATCAATACATCAAAAATATTGCATTAAACAGAAAAAAATAATCTTTGCCCTACTATGGGCAAATCTCGCTTTGGATTAAAAAAGGTATGACTTATTTTTCTTTAGAATTTAGTATTTTAATGATAGCTTTTTTTGCTATTTATTGGACTTTTAAAAATGATTACAAAATACAAAATATTTTAATTTTAATTTTCTCTTATATTATTTATATTTTAATCAATCCTTATTTCGCCTTGGTTTTATTTATATATACCTTTTTTATACATTATTTTGCCTTGCTAATTTTTGTGCGTCGCAAGCGTTATATTTTCGCTATTTGTATGGCTTTTATTATTTTAAATTTATGTTTTTTTAAATACTTTCCTAGCATCAAAGGAAGTGTTGATGAGATATTAAATTTTTTCGGTTTAGAATTTTTAAATATTGATTTAGTATTTCCAATAGGAATTAGTTTTTATACCTTTACTTCTATCACTTATCTTGTAGAAGTTTATCAAAAACGCCGTTTAGAAAGTTTTTTAAATTTGGCAACCTTCTTATCATTTTTTCCAACACTACTTTCAGGGCCTATTATGCGAAGTTCTTTTTTCTTTGAACAGGCCTATCAAAAACGCGAATTTAAACATGCAAATTTAATCATCATCTTGCTTGTTTTTGGTATAGTTAAAAAAGTTTTAATAGCTAATTACCTTGGAATTTATGCTAAAAGTATTTTAGACTTTCCACAATCTTATAATTTCATACAACTTTTAAGCGCAATTTACGCCTATGCGATTCAAATATACTGTGATTTTAGCGGATATGTTGATTTAGTTTGTGCTTTTGCTTTAATGTTAGGTTTTACCCTTCCGTCTAACTTTAACATGCCTTATCTTGCAAAAAACCTAAAAGATTTTTGGACTAGATGGCATATCAGTCTTTCAACCTTTATAAGAGATTATATCTATATACCTTTAGGGGGCAATAGAAAAGGAATGCCACGCACTATAGTTAACATACTCATCGCTTTTATACTTTCAGGTATGTGGCATGGCAATACACTTGCTTTTATTGTTTGGGGTTTATTGCATGGTATTGGCATAGTTTTTATACATTTGCTAGCTTTAAGCAAATTTAGTTTACAAAAAATTCCAGCTTTAGGAAGATTTTTAACCTTTCAATTTGTATGTTTTACTTGGATTTTCTTTTACTATAGCAAAAATCTAGAAGATGCAATAGAATATTTTAAAGCTTGTTATTATAATTTCTTCCAAATTCCATCTTATAATGATATTTATATGTTGGTTGCTTTTGGGGTTCTTTTTATGATTTATCCTTTATTTATTAATTTTAAAGAATATTGCATTAAGATTTTAAACCTTACTCCATTTTTACTAAAACCTTTTATCATAGCTTTTATTTTACTTTTGGTTTTTGCTTTTATGCCAGATGGAATTCCTGATTTTATTTATTCGAGTTTTTAGATGAGTGCAGTTAGATTTTTCTTCATTTTGATTATAGTGCTTGGCTTGGTTGTTGTAGTTATGAATCAGAGCATTAGCTCTTATATAGAACAAAAATATCACTTTGCATTCTATCCCCATAATGATCTTTTAAAAGAAGCCAATGGCTTCAAAATTAAATTAGAACAAATTCGTGCAATTTTAAGCAACGAACCCTTGCCTCAAACCAATGAAGAAGATACAAATCAAGAAAGTAAATCAACAGATGAAAACTTAAGTAAAATAGATAAAGTTTTAAACACTTTAGAAAATGATGAAAACACTACTCATAAAGAAACAAATCTAACCTTAATCCAAGATGCAAATATTAGTTTTATCGACAATACCAAATTAGAGCTACAAAATGGAGATGAGTTTTTATTTATCGGAGATTCTTTAATGCAAGGTGTTGCAATAGCCTTAAATAGAGATTTAAGAAATTTAAATCTTAAGGTAACCGATCTTAGTAAACAAAATACAGGCCTTTCTTATAAATCCTATTTTAACTGGTCAAAAGCAACCAATGAAGCTTTTGTTAAAAACTCAAATATTAAATATCTTGTTGTTCTTCTTGGTGCTAATGATCCTTGGGATATTAAAAAAGGAGGAAATTACCATCGTTTTGGCTCCCCTTCTTGGATAGATATTTATACAAATCGTGTAGATGAAATCATTAAAATCGCTAAAAAACATAAAGCCAAAGTTTTTTGGTTTGAAATCCCTCCTGTAAAAAAAGAAGATTTGAACAAAAAAATACAAGTGCTCAATAAAATTTACAGCAATGAAATTCTTAAAAATAAAGAAATTTTTATCAACACTAAACTATTTTTTAGTGTCAATGATGAATACTCAGCTTATATAAAAGATGAAAACAATAGAAGTATAAAAGTAAGAACAGATGATGGGATTCACTTTACCCCAAGTGGTGCAAGAGAAATGTCTAAACTTTTATTAGAACACATAAAACTTAAGGAAGAAAATGCTAGTAAATAAATTTAAAATTATCTTATTGTTTTTTATTATTTTTACTAGCTCTTATGCACAAAATTTAAATACAAATGACACAATAGATTCCATACTCAATCAAAACAAAAATCACTCTGCTTTAACAAGTTATGTATTAAAAAAAGATCTTAAAAATCTAGAAAAAAAATTAGAAAAAAATCAAAACATAGGAATTAGAATTTATGGAGATTCTCATATGGCAGCTGATTTCTTTCCGCGTGTCATAAGAGGATATTTAATCCGCTCTAACTCTATAGGTTTTGCCTATCCTTTACAGCCCAAATATCAACAAAATCTTAATCTTGTTTATTCTTATAAAAACTTTGAAATTTTAAACTCAAGAAATCCTGCTAATGCTGGACATAATTTTCCACTAGGTGGGATAATAGCCAAAGCAAAAATCAAAGGTGCAAAAATCAACCTTGATACAACCTTAGATAAAAAAAAATTCAAGATAGGATTTTTATTTAAAGCCAAACAAAATACCAATGCTTTTAGCATCAAAGATGCAAAAAATCAAAGCTATGAGTTAAGAACCACACAAATTAACAAATGGTCTTATAAAGAACTAGAACTTGATCTTCCTTTGCAAATTTCAGCCTTACAAAAAGATGCTGAGCTAGGAGGATATTTCATCACAAATAAAGATAATAATGTTTTCTTAGATACCATTGCAATCAATGGTGCCAAAAGTGATTTATGGCTCTCTTGGAATCAAGCAGTTGTAAAAAAAGAACTAGAACTTTTACACAACGATTTGATTATTCTCGCCTATGGTTCTAATGATGCACTCTTTAAAGGGTTTGAAAAACAAAAATTCAAAAATAATTTAAAAAAATGGATTAGCATTTTAAAAACTTACAATAAAAACGCTGTTATCATGCTAATCTCTCCACCAACTATAGTTCAAAAACAAGGTAAAAACTACAAGCTTGCTCCTGATTTTTTTACTATACGCAAAGCATTATATGAAGTTGCTAAAGAAGAAAAAACTCTTATCTTTGATATGCATCAGTTTATGCAAGATAGTGGGGGAAAAAACAAATGGATAGAACAAAAGCTTTCGCTCAATGATGTACATCTTACTATAAAAGGCTATGAGCTGATGGCTAAAAAATTACTCGAGGATTTAAAAAATATCATCGATTATTAAATTTAATACTTAGGAAATTCTAAGCTTTCATCATTGAAACTTAAAGCTGTGATTTGATAGTAAGAATTAATGGTTTTTAAAAGATTAAATCTAGCTCTTAAAAATTCTTGCTGGGTAGAATTTAAAGTATTATTTGCATCCAAATAATCCTTTAATTCACTTTTTCCTAAAATATATTTTTCATAATACGTCTTAGTGATAAGCTCTTGTTTAATGTTAATACTTTGCAAATTTTGCAAAAGTAAGGTGTCGCTTTGATAATCTTTATAATTCAATACAAATTCATTCATCGCACTTTGCAAAGCTTGCTCATAAGAAATTAAAAGTTGCTCATAAGTAAATTGTGAAATTTTGATATTTTGCTTTACTCTACCATAATCTAAGAAAGGTAAAGAAATCTTAACATTACCACTTAAAATTTCAAATTTAAAACTATCATCAATTTTTTTATCACTCCCACTTAATGCTCCTCCTAAAGAAATACTAGGCAAAATAGATTTTTGCATGGAAGAATAATCCTTAAAGGCCGATTTTAAGCTATTGAGTTTAGATCTCACATCTGCACGATACGCTAAAGCTTTTAAAGGTATATTAAAATCAGGACTTAAGGTTTTAAAATCATTTAAAGATAAAGTTTTAAAATACTCTATATAAGCAAAACCTTCTTGCTTTGCCAATAAATCTTGTAAATTTTTTATGAGTAAATTACGATTTTGATCATTGCTTAATAAATTTTGTTTAGCTCTTAATAGACTTTGTTCTATGTTTAAAAGATCTAATTCTTCTATTTTTCCAAGCTCGTATTTATAACTATAAAGCTCTTTCATTTGTTCTAAATTTGAAAGATAAGCTCGAAGCAATTTATCTACATCGTTAAAATAAGCCAGCTCAAACACATCATTTAAAGCTGTATTGATCATACTTATTTTTAAATTTTCAAGATCATAAGCACTTGCTTTTGCACTAAATTCACTCGCACTTGCACTATCTCTTAATTTGCCATAAATATCAAGCTCATAGCTTAAATTTAAAGAATTATTGAAATTTTTACTTTGTTTGCCTGAATTTAAATCTTTATCCACACCAAAACCCAAATTTCCACTTAAAGTCGGATATAAATCATAATCAATCAAATCGGCTCTAGCCAAAGCTGAAAGCAAAGTTTTTCTAGCAATATTAATATCGCTATTATTCAATAAAACAAAATTTAGAAATTCATTTAATTTTGCATTATCATAGGATTTATACCAATCATAAGTGAGATTTAAATCTTTCATTTGTTCTTGAGTTAAATCAACTTCTTTAGGCAAGCTAAGTTTTGCACCACAAGCACTCAAGAAAAATGTTAAAAAAATGCTAAGTATTATTTTCATATCATTCCTTTGATAATGCACTAATAGGATTTAAATTTGCTGCATTTCTTGCAGGGAAAAAACCAAAAACCACACCGATAAACATAGAACTTAAAAGCCCCAAAAGCACAGAATAGGCATTTAAAATCATAGGAAAATCCGTACTTAAGGTATTAAAAGCAAAAATAATAAAAATCGATAAAATCACACCCAAAATCGCCCCTATAGTACAAATCATAACCGCTTCAATTAAAAACTGCATCATAATATCTTCTCTTCTAGCTCCTATAGCCATACGTATGCCTATTTCTCTTGTTCTTTCACTTACAGAAACAAGCATGATATTCATCACTCCTATACCCCCAACAATCAAAGCAATCACAGCCACACAAGCTGTAAGTATCGTTGTAGTGCGTTTATTTGCTGTAATAGCTTGCTTAAAGGTGTCAGAATTAAAAGTAAAAAAATCCTTTTGTCCGCGTTTAATTTCTAAAATTCTTATGATAGCATTTTCAGCCAAAGTTGAACTCACATCATCTTTAACCTTAACTATGATTTCACGCAAATTTCTATCTCCTGTAAGCTTATTCATCAGTGTTGTATAGGGTATATAAAGACGCACTACATTATCTTCTATAGGCTTGTCTGTATCTTTTTGCAAAACTCCTATAATCTTAAAAGGTTGAGAATTAAAAAGCACCACACGACCTAAAATATTTTCACTTTTTTCATTAGGAAAAAGATTTTTTTTAGCATTAAAATCTAGCACAGCAACATTGGTACTATTTTTTACATCATCATTATTTAAAATTCTTCCCGCATCTATCCTTAAACCTTCTATAGCAAAATTATTTACCCCCACTCCTTCAGCTCTTGCACTTAAAGAAATATTAGTATAAGTTGCCACACCTGAAGTATTTGAATGAGCATCAACTGCTTCTAAATATTCTAAAGATCTTAGCGTTTCTAAATCACTAAAATTAAGCCTTGTTTTACCCGAACGCAAATCCCCAAACCCCTTTCCAGGGCGAATTTCAATAGTATTTGTCCCAAGTCTTGCAATAGACTCAAGCACTTTAGCTTGAGAGCCTAATCCTAAAGCTACAACACAAACTACAGAAGCAATACCTATGATGATTCCAAGCATAGTTAAAATAGAACGAAGTTTGTGCGCAAGTATGGAAGAATAAGCTATCTTAAAACACTCAAAGGCTTGATTTTTAAGCAAAGTAAGTGTTTTTTTCTCTTTAGACATTGTTTTTAAAATAAGTTTTTCTTGAGCTTTTTCCTTTTTAGTATCGCTTAAAATTTCTCCATCTTTAATCTCTATAACCCTTTTAGCTTGTGCTGCGATTTTTGGATCGTGAGTTACTAAGACTATAGTATGACCTTGTGTATTAAGTTTTTGTAAAATTTCAAGCACCATAATACCGCTTTTACTATCCAAAGCTCCCGTTGGCTCATCAGCCAAAATAAGCTCTCCACCATTCATTAAAGCTCTTGCTATAGAAACGCGTTGTTGCTGTCCTCCGCTTAATTCATTCGGTTTAGAATCTAACTTATGAGCTAATTCTAAATCATTTAAAAGTTTTTTAGCGTTTTGACTCCTTTCTTGTAAATTTTTTCCCGCATAAACTGCAGGTAAAGAGACATTTTCTTTAGCACTCAGCAAGCTTAAAAGATTATATCTTTGAAATATAAAGCCTATTTTTTCACGCCTTAATCTTGCTTTTTCATCGTTATTAAGTTTAGTGACTTCATATTCATCAAAAATATAAGTTCCACTACTTGGCGTATCTAATGTTCCTATGATATTTAAAAGTGAAGTTTTACCACTTCCACTTTGTCCTATAATGGCAACAAATTCACCTTTTTCTATACTTAAACTTACATTTTTTAAAATGGCATTTTCGCCTATATTTTTGCAAATATTTTTAAGAAAAATCATTAAAATCTCAACTTCATTTTAGGAGCTAAGCCATCAGCACTTGAGCTTACTATCAATTCTTCATTTTCATTTACACCTTCTAAAATTTGAGTATTGATAGAATCTTTAATGCCAAGTTTGACATATTTTTTAACAGCTTTTTGATTTTCTAAAATTTCAACATAATAGCCTTTTGGATCGCTTTTAATTGCATAAGTTGGCACTGCTAAAACAGCTTTTGCACTTGCTACAACAATTTCATTTTGTATACTCATACCAATACGCAAAAAATCATCTTTATTGGCTACACAAAATTTTGCGTAATAATAAATAGCATTTGATGAGCTTGAGCTTGAAGAACTCGAACTTGATGAGCTTGAGCTTGTACTAGAATCACTCACTTCAGTATCAGCTGGATCTATACTTGCAATCTTAGCATGATAAGTTTTTTGAGGATCATTAAGCAAAGAAAAATCAAGCTCTGTTCCTACTTTTATCTTACTCACATCAGCCTCTGCTATTTCCATTCTTACTTCCATTTCGTCTAAATTAGCTATACGGACTATAGTAGGAGTGTTTTGATTAGCATTAACTGTTTGTCCTTCATCTACAGCTACATTAATCACAACACCATCCATAGGAGCAGTAATGGTTGTATAACCTAAATCTTTTTGTGCATTTTTAAGAGTGATTTCAAGCTGAACTACTTGAGCATTAAGCTCTGCAACATTAGCTTTTAAAGTATAATAATTATTTTTTTGAGTTTCTAAATTTTCAAGAGAACTTGCTTTAGCTGCATAAAGTTTTTGCTCTCTTTGATACTGCTTACTCGCAATCTCAAGAGCAACTTTTTTACTCTCTAAATTAGCCTTAGCGCTTTCAAGCTGAGCTTTTGTAATATCTAAATCGTTTTGTTGTTTATCTTTGTCAATTTGAGCGATCAAATCACCTTGCTTTACATGAGTTCCCACATCCACATAAAGTTTTATAATTTGTCCGCTAACTTGAGCACCCACATCAACTTGATCTTTGGCATATACCTTTCCTACTGCCTCTATGGTTTGAGATATATCTTTTTTTTGTATTTTTTGAGTTAAATAGCTGATTTTTTCATCATTATTAAAAAAAATAAAATAAGCCCCAACACTTCCAAGTATTGCAATTAAAATGATTAAAACAATCTTCTTTTTCATAATAACAAATCCTAAAGAAAAATCAAGATTAAATTTTACTCATTTTTTGTGAATTTTTTGTGAATTTTTAATTCTACTTTATAAATTTAAAAATTCTAAAGCCATCATCACATCACCCTGCATTAAAACTTTTAAATTTTCATCATCCCAACAAAAAGTAGAACTATGGTGCAAAGCTGGATGATTTAAATCCTTTGAAATTCCAACAAATACATAAGCTCCCATTCTTTCTCGTGTTAAAAAAGCAAAATCTTCAGCCCCCATGTCAGGTTTAGAAGAAACAATGATATTTTCTTCTCCTAAGACCTTTGCAAAAGCTTTTCTTGCTATTAAAGCAGCTTTTTCATCATTAATCAATGGAGGAAATTCTTTAGTATATTTAAGCTTATAATCTCCACCATTAGATTTTGCTGTAGCAGCAGCCACTTCTTCTAGAGAACTTTTTAAAATATCTTGTGTTTTATCATTTAAAAAACGCACGGTTCCTTTTAAATAAGCATTTGTAGGAATAACATTATAAGTAGTTCCTGCACAAATTTGACCTACGGTAATCACCCCTGCTTCACAAGGGGCTAAACGCCTAGAAACAACACTTTGTATATTATTTACAAATTGCGTTGCCATAATTATAGGATCTATACAAGTGTGCGGATGAGCTCCATGTCCTCCTCTGCCAATAAATTCCAAATCAAAAATATCCGTTCCAGCCATCATTTCACCACTTACAATTTGAGCAGTATTTTCAAGCAAAGGCCCCCATAAATGACAACCAAAAACTGCATCAACATAAGGATTTTCCAATACACCTGATTCTATCATAGGTTTAGCTCCACCGCTTCCCTCTTCTGCGGGCTGAAACATAAACTTAATCGTGCCACAAAATTCATCTTTAAGTTCATTTAATATCAAAGCAGCTCCCAAAAGCCCTGCTGTATGTCCATCATGTCCACATGCGTGCATCTTACCATCAATTTTTGAAGCATAACTTAGATTAGTTTTTTCTTGCACAGGCAAAGCATCCATATCCGCTCTTAAAAGAACACATTTTGGTTTTTTCTGACTCTTCTTTTTTCCTTCTATAATAGCTAAAATTCCTGTTTTTGCAATATTTTTTTGATATTTAATGCCAAACTCATCTAAAATTTTACACACTAAATGAGCTGTATTTTCTTCTTCAAATTCAAGCTCAGGATGCATATGAATTTGATGTCTTAAATCAACTACTTTATCATAGTACTTTAGTGCTAAATTTTCAACCAGCTTATGCATTCTTTTCCTTAATCTAAATCTTTTATTTTCTCATCTGCTTTTTTACTGTCAAGTTTTTCCAAATTCGCCTCCATTTTTCGTATTTCTTCTTCTCCACTACGCACTAATTTTGCATCAATTTTGGAAAAATCTCCAGTTTTTTTATTTGGATATTCTACCTTAGAAAGTATAAAACGCAATAAATTTAATCTTGCTTTTTTCTTATCATCTGAAGAAATAATAGTCCAAGGACAAGTTGGAGTATTAGATGCTAAAAGCATAGAGTATTTAGCTAAAGTATATTTATCCCATAATTCTTGTGATTTTTGATCTACAGGAGATAATTTATATTGTTTAAGTGGATCACTTCGGCGTTTTTCAAAACGTTTTTTTTGCTCGTCTTTTGATACTGAAAAATAAAATTTAAAAAAAATAATATCACTATTTGAAATCATATTTTCAAACAAAGGCACTTCTCTTAAAAAATCTTTATGTTGTTGCGGTGTACAAAAACCCATAACCGGTTCTACTCCTGCACGATTATACCAAGATCTGTCAAAAATCACAATCTCACCGGCCGAGGGCAAATGTGCTATATAACGCTGAAAATACCACTGTGTTTTTTCCACATCACTAGGTTTTTCAAGAGCCACAACGCGGCAACCACGCGGGTTTAAATGCTCAATCAAACGTTTAATCGCCCCACCTTTTCCAGCTGCATCGCGTCCTTCTATAAGTATAAGAACCTTTAAACCCTTGGCTTTAACATGATTTTGAAATTTCAAAAGCTCAATTTGCAAATTCTTTAAATCTTTTTCATATTCTATTGTACTTTTCTTTCTTTTAACAGAAATATAAATTTCATTCTTTTTAACAGCCCCTTGTGTTTTTGAAGAATTATTTTCTTGCATTTTCAAACCTTTATAAAGTATTTAAAGTAAATTTATCATAATAAATTATAATTGAAGCTAAAGATAAAGGAAAAATAAGTTTTTAGGAAATTTATGCGTATTTTTGGTATTATTTTATTAAGTTTTTGCTTATGTTTTGCTTCTATATTGTCTTTAAATGAAGCTTTTAATGTAAAATCAAACTCTTATAATAATTCTATCTCAATTGATATTGAACTTGGAAAAGATATTTATCTTTATTCTAATAAACTTAAATTATATATAAACGAAAAAGATATAAGTTCTTTGATTAATCTACCTCAAAGCTCTACAAGAGGCAATGAAAATGTTTATTATCAAAAATTAAATTTAGCTTTGCCAAATTTACTACTAGAGCGCTTTGCAAAAAATACCACAAATTTAATCAAACTCGAATTTCAAGGTTGTTCTGAACAAGGCTTGTGTTATAATCCTCAAACTTGGTACTTTGATCTCATTTCTAAAAAAGATGCTTTTGAAATTTCAAAACCTTACAAAACTCAAAAAACAGATAAAAAAACTAAAATTGAATCTGAAGAAAGCTCTATAGCAAATTTTTTAGCAACAGATAACTTTTTTTGGATTTTGCTAAGTTTTTTTGGCTATGGACTTTTACTCTCCTTAACACCTTGTATTTTACCTATGATTCCGATTTTATCTTCTCTTATCGTAGCAAAAAGTAATGCTAAATTTTCAAAAAAACATAGTTTTTTTCTCTCTTTTATCTATGTTTTTTTCATGTCTTTAGCCTATGCTATTGCTGGAGTTATAGCAAGTTTTCTAGGAGCAAGTATTCAAGGAATTTTACAAAAACCTATTATTTTAATACTTTTTGCTCTAATTTTCATAGCTTTTGCTTTTGCTATGTTTGGAGCTTTTCGTTTTGAATTGCCATTAAGATTTCAAACCTTTATACATAAAAAAAGCGAAAAAGGAAAGGGAGTTGTAGGTATAGCTATTATGGGATTTTTATCTGCTTTAATAGTAGGTCCTTGCGTAGCAGCCCCTTTAGCAGGTGCTTTAATTTATATAGCCAATACAGGCAATGCTTTATTAGGTGGTAGTGCGCTTTTTATCATGAGTTTTGGCATGGGTATACCTTTGCTTTTCATAGGCTTAGGATTAGGTTTTATTAAACCTGGTTTTTGGATGGAAAAAGTAAAAATTTTCTTTGGTTTTGTTATGTTGGCTATGACTATTTGGATACTTTCTAGAATTATTGAAGAAAATTACATTTTAATTGCCTATGGAATTTTAGGTGTATTTTTTAGTGTTTTTATGGGAATTTTTGAAAAAAGTTTTACAATAATTTCTAAAATTAAAAAAAGTATTTTAATTCTTATTTTAGCTTATTCTCTAAGTATTTTCCTAGGGGGACTTTTTGGGGCTAAAAATTTCTTAAATCCTTTAAATTTCAATACTATATCTGCCTCAAAACCTACTTTAAGCTATGATTATATCAACAATTTTGAACAATTAAAGCAAGAAATACAAACAAATACAAAGCCCATAATGCTTGATTTTACTGCATCTTGGTGTGAAAATTGCAAACTTTTAGATGAATTAACCTTTAGCGATGAAAGAATCATACAAAAAATGCAAAATTACAAACTTATCAAAGTTGATGTAAGCGAAAATAATAATGAACAAATTAAAACCATGAAAGAATTTAATGTTTTTGGCCCACCTGTTTTAATTTTCTTTGAAAATGGAAAAGAAAAATTAAAAATCACGGGTTTTATCAGTGCTGATGATTTATTAAAAAAACTAGAACCATGAAAATTCAAAGTTTGCAAATAGGGAAAATTAAAAACTATAAAAATTTCCAAAACGCATTTATTAAAGATATTTACCTAAAAAACACAAATTGATTTTCTAGGTATTTTAGATGATCAAATAGCTAATAAAATTCATCATGGAGGCTACCATAAGGTATTTTTACCAACTCTTGTCAAAACTATCCTATATGAGAAAGATTTCTTAATAAAAAGCTAAATTTTGGCTCAATGGGTGAAAATTTGAGCATCAATGGGCTTTGTGAACAAAATGTTTGCATAGGTGATATACATCAAATTTCAAATGCAATACTGCAAGTAAGCGAACCTAGAAAACCTTGTGTAAAAATTTCTAAAATTCACAATAATCCAAATTTTACACATGAAATTTTTAAAACGGGCTTGAGTGGATGGTATTATAAAGTTTTACAAGTTGGACAAATACGAAAGCATGAAAACATTAAAATTTTAGAAAAAAATTCTACTTCACTTAGTGTATTTGAACTCAGTCAACTTTTTTACTCCCCACATCAAGCTCTTAGACAAAATCCGATTTTTTAGATAAATTAGAAAAATTAAACTCTCTCATATCTCAAAATTGGCACGAAACGATACACAAACGCTTAAAAAATACTTACGATATAAGCTATATGGATAGCTTATAAGTTTTTAAAGTTATTTTTAGGTAAAATAATTCTTTTTCGAAAGGATAATCATGCAAAGACAAACATGGAGTAGCACACTAACTTATATTCTAACAGTTGCTGGAGCAACCATAGGATTTGGAGCAACTTGGCGTTTTCCCTATCTTGTAGGAGAAAATGGTGGCGGTGCTTATGTATTAGTTTTTTGTATAGCTATGATTATCATAGGCATTCCTGTTATTTTAGTTGAAAATGTCATAGGCAGAAAAGCAATGACAAATAGCGTAGATGCTTTCAAACAAAAATGGCAAAGTATTGGATATATGGGACTTTTAGGAAGCTTTGGCATAATGGCTTACTACATGGTACTTGGAGGATGGGTTTTAGTTTATATTTGGGAATTAACCCTAGGGAATTTTAGTCTTGCCAATGTAGCAAGCAAAGAATTTACTCATCAGTTTTTTAACGACAAAATAGCCTTCAATCCTTTAGGAGTTGGTATTTTTACCACTGTTTTTGTAATTATTAATTATATTATTTTAAAAAGAGGCATTATAGATGGTATAGAAAAATCCGTCAAATTTTTAATGCCTTTATTATTTATCTGTCTTATTATTGTTGTGGGACGCAATTTAACCCTTGATGGAGCTATGGCTGGAGTTAAATTTTATCTTGAACCTGATTTTAGTAAAATTTTATCATCAAAACTTTTAATCGATGTTTTAGGGCAAGTCTTTTTTGCTTTATCCCTAGGTTTTGGGGTGATGATAACACTTTCATCTCATCTTAATAAAAATGAAAATATGGCAAAAACCGCTATTTATACAGGGGTTTTAAATACCATTATAGCTGTTTTGGCTGGTTTTATGATTTTTCCAGCACTTTTCTCAGCAGGACTTGCTCCAGATAGCGGGCCTTCTTTGGTTTTTGAAACTTTACCTATAGCATTTTCTCATATCCATTTTGGTACCATTGTGTGTATTTTATTTTTTGTCTTACTCTTGATTGCAGCTTTAACCACAAGCTTGCCAATTTATCAAGTTATTATTAGCGTATTAGAAGAAAAATTTAAATATTCTAAAAATCTTTCTATTAACCTAACTCTAGGGTTTATCTTCATACTTGGCAATCTTCCTTGTATTCTAACTTATGGGCCTTGGCGTGACATTGTTATCATCAAAGGAAAAAACATTTTTGATAGTTTTGATTTCATTAGTGGAAATATTTTGTTTGTTTTAACTGCATTTTTTTGCTGCATTTATGTAGGTTGGATTTTAGGCAAACAAGAAAGTTTAAAAGAACTTAGCAATAACGATACACTTAAAAGTCCATGGTTTGGAATTTGGTTTTATTATGTAAAATATATAGTACCTTTGATTATTTTAATCATTTTTATCTATGGAATTTTAAACTAATTTTTTAAATTTATATCTCTCTAACATAGTGGAATTTCCTAAAATTCCACCTTGATGTATATAAAGCAATGGTTTTTTCCACTCTTGTTTTAATGCTATACTTAATCCTAAAATATCATACAACAAGTCAAATTCTATATTGCACTTTAACTTTAAATCCATATAAAGCTCATAAAATTCTTTATACGGCTTAGCAAAGTGATATTTTTTATCACTTGTTAAAAATTCTAAATTTGAAAAATCATAGCTTGGATCTAATGTTAAAATTTGTTTTTTAAGATATTTAATATCACCTACACAAGCGCAAGTAAATACTTTAAATTTAGAATACTTTGCCAAAAAAGCTGCCGAAGTGCCTGTACCCGAAGGTAAAAAAATATCAAAATCAAGCTTTAAACTTTGACTTTGCATTTGAATTTCTTGAGCAAGTTCCATATAGCCATATTGAGCTTCTAAATTAGCTATGCCTTGTTCTATAAAAATATCATCTTTTTTACACAAAGACAAAGCAAATTGCTTTAAGGATAAAGAATGGATATTTTCTACAAAATCAACACCATTTTCTAAAGCTAAAGCATAGTTTCCACAAGGATTATTCTTAAGAAAAGTAGAAATTTTTTCACAAGCAAAAACAAGCTTACATGATCTTTGTTTAGCAAAAATACTTAATGCCGCCAAAGCATTACTTTGGCTTCCTCCATAACTTACAAAAGATTGATTTTTAGGATATCTTTGATGGATATAAAAAGCAAGTTTCCTAGCTTTATTTCCATTAATTTCCCCTAATAAATCATCTCTTTTAATATAAAATTCAAATCCGTTAAAATTGATTTTTTGTATAGGACTAATTGTTTTAATGAAATTCAAAGAATTTTTCTACATCTTTTAAAGCATTATCATTTTTAATGCTAAATTTTATCTCTATGCGACGACTCTTATCCTTATCTTCAACTCCGTTGACAAACACAGGATCTGAAAAAGAACGTCCACTTGCCATTAAAAGCTTTTGAAGCTTATCACTCTTATAAAAAGTATAGATAAAATTCATCACCTCATAAGCTCTTTTTTGCGACAAATCTAAATTATAAATATAAGATCCATCACTATCAGTATGTCCTTCAATAATGATATTTTCAATGTTAGAAGAAATTTTTGGATCTTCAAGAATAGCATCAAAATATTCGCTTAAGATTTTTCTCAAACTTGCCTTTGCCTCATTTTTTAACACATAAGAATCTTTATCAAAAAGTACTTCAGCAGGCAAAGCAATAGATCCTGTCTTTTCATCTATAGTGATATTATCATCAAGTTTGCTTTGTAATTCCTTGCTTAAATTTTCACGAATCAAACCAAGATTTTGCACCTTTTCTTTAGCTTTTTGAAAATCTTCTTGTAAATTTTTAAGCTCTTCATCTTTTTTCTCTAGTTGACCTAGTAAAATCAAAATTTGCTTATCTTTATTATCTAAAGTTGAGTTTAAATCTTTGCTTAATTGCTTGTAATTTGTAATATTAGCCTCTAATTCTGCTTTTTGAGAATTAGCAAGATTTAAAGCACTAGAAGCATTGTTTAAATCAGAACTTAGTTTAAACACTATAGCTTCTTTATTTCTAAGCTCTTCTTTGCTCTCCTCTAAGCGTGCCTCTTGTTTATTGAGATTGTCTTTGATTTCTTTTAAATCACTTTGAGTTAAAACATATTTTACAACAATAGCTCCTATTAGCAAAATAAAAACAAACAGCAATCCCGCCATTAAATCAGCATAAGCTATCCAAAAATTGCTATCTTCTTTTGACTCATTTTTCATTTATTTTCTTTATCTTCATTTTTTAGTTCATTATTGCTTTCTTGCTTAGATATTTCTGCTTGAATTTTATCTTGATTTTCTTCAGTCTTAGACTCTGAAAAATCTTCTATTTGTTTAGTTTCATTTTTTTTATTCTGATTTTCATCCCCAGAAAGCTTACTCATCATTTGACTTGTTTCTTCATCAAGTGCTTTCATTTCTTTTTTAAGCTCATCCATCATTTTGATTTTAGCATCGATACTTTTTTCTTCTTCATATACTTCCTTAAATTTATGCATACCTTCAAACAAGCTTGCTTTAAATCCCTCAAAAACCTTTTCTTGACTTTCCAACATTGCTTTTTCATAAAGTTCAAAATTTTTACCAAAACGCTCTACTTTTTCATCGAATGCACTTAACGTCTTATCAAGATGATGAATTTTATCACTACTGATATCGAGCAAGCGATTATATTGTTCTGACATTCTTGTATTGATTTCTTTCAAATTTTGATTGAGCAAACCTATGCCATTTAACATTTCACTATAAAGCTTTCCAAGATCGCGTTGATCTCTTTGTGCTTTACTAAGCTCACCCATGGTTTGTTTGATGTGTTCACTACTTAATCTAATAGCCTTTTCTTCTACATTTAGCATATCTTGAAAAATGCCAAATTTTCTATCAATAGCATGATCAAGCTCTGCAAAAAAATCATCATTACTAACTTGTTTAAAAATTGCTCCAATTTTTTCAAAATGTTGCAAACTCTCGGTTAAATATCTTTGATCAAGCTCTTCTTTTGTCCAAAAAAATCCGCTTGTGGCGTTTTTTTGACGATTTAGCAAACGATCTATTTTACTTTTACCATATTTTTCAAAAAACATCCACCATAATGCAAGAAAAATTCCATAAATTGAAACATAAAAAGCAGTTCCTACTCCACTTAACAAATCTGCAATTTCTTGTTCTAAAGCAGCTGTATTACTAGAGCTAAAATTTGGCATTGAAAAAGCTATACTGATAAAAGTCCCTAAAATTCCCATCATTGGAAAAATTGCCGAACCTATACTGGCAAAGTTCTCATTTCTTGCACCTTTAATATATGCATAAGCAAAGTCATCAAAATTGGCATTTGATTTCGTGTCTTTCCCTATGGCAAGAAAATGCCTCATAATATGTCTTTTTAAAGCCTGTTTAAATTCATCTTTTTGTTGTTCAAAAATACTATACGCATACTCAGCACTATGTCTAGCAAAAATCAATGCTGTAAAAAAAATCACACCTGTCATAATAACCGTATGTAATTCAACCTTAAAGTCAATTACATTAAAATAACCCAATAAAATCAAAATATAAAGAAAAGCTGGAATAAAAATAATTTTAAAATAAACCAAAGAACCTCTTGCATCTTTGCCTTCAGGCAAAACAAGTTCTGAAATTTCATCTGATTTAATCTCCATGAAACCAATACCTCAATAAAAATTTTATTTTAAAGATTGCTACTTAATTTGATAAAAATTTTTAAAACAAAATAAAACTAAGCCTTTAAAATGCTTAGTTTTTGTTTATACAGTTTAAATCTTCAAAAGCGACTTCAAGACGCTTTATCATGCTTTCTTCACCACTCCTTAACCAAACACGCGGATCATAGTATTTTTTATTTGGCTTGTCATCACCTTCTGGATTTCCAATTTGTCCTTGCAAATAAGCCCTATTTTTAAGTTCATATTCACGTACCCCATCCCAAAAAGCCCATTGGGTATCTGTGTCAATATTCATCTTAATTACGCCATAGCTTACTGCATCTTTAATATCTTTTAGCTCACTACCACTACCGCCGTGAAATACAAAATTTATAGGCTTATCACTATTTAAAGCAAATTTATCTTTTACAAATTTTTGTGAATTTTTTAAAATTTCAGGTTGTAAGCTAACATTTCCTGGCTTGTAAACTCCATGTACATTTCCAAAGCTTGCTGCAATTGAAAATTTATCACTAATTTTTCCAAGTCTTTCATATGCAAGTGCTACATCTTCTGGTTGGGTATAAAGCTTGGAATTATCAATACCTGTATTATCCACTCCATCTTCTTCACCGCCTGTACAACCTAGTTCTATTTCAAGCGCGACACCTAAAGCATCAAGTTTTTGAAGATAAACTTCACATGTGTTAAGATTTTCTTCTAAACTTTCTTCGCTAAGATCAAGCATATGAGAACTAAATAAAGCTTGTCCATGGGTTTTTTTATATTGTGCATTTGCCTCAATAAGCCCATCAATCCAAGGCAAAAGTTTTCTTGCGGCATGATCAGTGTGTAAAATCACAGGTACACCATAAGCTTTAGCAAGTAAATGTACATGTTTAGCCCCACTAATTGCACCTAAAACTTCTCCATTAGGACAATTCTTCCCTGCATAAAATTTTGCCCCACCATTTGAAAACTGGATAATAACTGGAGAGTTAACTTTTTTTGCAGCTTCTAAAACTGCATTAATAGAATCAGTTCCTACAACATTAACAGCAGGGATAGCAAAACCCTCTGCTTTAGCATAGTCATAAACTTTATTAAGCTCATCTCCGCTAATCACCCCTGCTTTTACAATGTCTAAAACACCCATTATTTATATTCCACTTTAGCACTATTTAAAAGATCTTGGCCTTTTTGATTGATAACTTTTTTAAATTCTTCAAATTTAAGTCCGTTTTCAATACCTTGTTTTACTTCATCAAATTTGATTTGACCTTTAGCCTGCGAATTTTCTTTTAAGATTACATGATAGCCAAAATTCGTTTTTATTGGAGTTGTAGTAATAGTACCATTTTTAAGTGCAAAAGCAGCATCTGTAAAAGGCTTTACCATAGTTGATTGATCAAACCAACCAAGCTCACCACCTTGGTTTTTTGAACCTGGATCAATTGATTTCTCTTTAGCAAGCTCACTAAATTTAGCATCTAGTTCTTTACCTTTTAAACCTTTAAGTTCGTTAATAATATCCTTAGCTTCTTTTTCTGTCGCTACTAAGATATGTTTTGCTTGCACTCTCGCAGGTTTTACGTATTTGTCTTTATTTTGATCATAAAAAGCTTTAACTTTAGCCGCATCAATTTTAATTGTATTTAAAATTTTCTCTTGATAAACATTAACAAGTATTGCATCTTTTGCACGATCAAGTTCTTTTGTGTATAAAGGATCTTTTTCTAAATTTTGTTTTTTAGCATCTTGCAAAATTAAGTCTTGCATAATATACTGCTGAATAAGAGCTTTTTTTTGATTATCTGGCAAAGTTTTAAAATCCTGTCCTCTAAGCATAGGGGCAAAAAATTCACTTACTTCTGTATCACTAATGCTCTTGCCATTAACAGTGGCTACTGTAGCTGCATTTACATTTAAAGCTACACCTGCAATCAAAGCTGCTGCAACTAAAGAAATTTTTTTCATTGGGTTTCCTTTTTAATAAAATGTATATAAAATCGATTATATCTAAACTTGGTTTAAAGCTAATTAACTAAAATTAAAAAATGAAAAGAAATTTAGAAATCAAAGAGCTTTTTTTAAAACATTTTGAGAAACCTGTAACAGAACTTAAATTTTCAAATTTATACGAACTATTAGTCTGTGTGATGCTTTCAGCCCAATGCACTGATAAAAGAGTTAATCTCATCACTCCTGATCTTTTTAAAGCTTATCCTGATATCAAATCTCTTGCAAATGCAAATTTATCAAGCCTTAAAACCTACATACAAACTTGTTCATTTTTTAATAATAAAGCACAAAATCTTATAAAAATGGCAAAATCAGTTTGTGAAAATTTTGACGGAGAAATTCCCCTTGAAGAAGAGAAATTAAAATCCTTAGCAGGCGTGGGACAAAAAACCGCCCATGTGGTTTTAATAGAATGGTGTGGAGCAAATTTCATGGCTGTAGATACTCATGTTTTTAGAGTTTCTCACCGCTTAGGACTTAGCAAAGCAAAAACTCCAGAAGCTACAGAAGAAGATTTAACACGCATATTTAAAGATAATCTTAACTATCTTCATCAAGCCATGGTTCTTTTTGGACGCTACACTTGTAAAGCTAAAAAACCTTTATGTAAAGAATGTTTTTTAAATCATCTTTGCAAAAGTAAAGATAAGGAACTTAAATGAAAATTTTCATCTTTTTACTCGCTATATTTCTTAATATTTTCGCCTTAGAATCTTACGAGCCTAGTGCTGTTTTTTCTTCTTATTTTAACAACATAAATTGCTCGCAAATCTTAGATAAGTTTTTTTATCTAAATTGCTATGATTATAAACTCAAAGGTACAAAAGCCGTTGCTTATAAAGTAGAAGCTTCAAATTTAAAAAATAAACAAATTAAAAAACGCCCTCGCTTTGAAGATGATACAAATATTCCTAAAAAATACCGCACTACTTGGAGTGATTATAAAAACAGCGGCTACACGCGAGGACACACTGCACCCAATGCTTCTTTTAGCTTTAGTAAAGCTGCCCAAAATTCAGTATTTTTAATGAGTAATATTACCCCACAAAATGCGCAAATAAATAATATAATTTGGAATGAAATCGAACAAAGAGAAAGAAATTTGGCTTTAAAATTTCAAAGTATTGAAGTTTTAAATTTAGTACTTTACGATAAAGAACCACAATACATTAAAAACCGTATTGCTATACCAAGTTTTTATGTAAAAATTATTAAAACTCCGAAATTTAAAGAATGCTATCAAGTACCAAACCACGAAGTAAATGATGAAAATATTAAACAGTATCAAATAAATTGTGATAAATTTTAAGGTATAAATTATGGAGATAAATGCTCTTACAATAACCACTCTTTATATCATAGGTATTTCCGCAGAAGGAATGACAGGGGCTTTAGCTGCAGGACGCCATAAAATGGACCTTTTTGGAGTTATTTTTATTGCTCTCGTAACAGCAATTGGAGGTGGAAGCATACGAGATGTGCTTTTAGGACATTATCCTTTAACTTGGGTTAAACATCCTGAATATATTATTTTAATCTGTTTTTGCGCCCTTATAGCCACAAAAATTCCACGTGTAGTAACCAAACTTGAAACTTTATTTCTAACTCTTGATGCTATAGGACTTGTTGTTTTTAGCATACTTGGAGCTCAAATAGCCATAGATCAAAATCATGGGTTTATCATAGCCGTTGCTGCTGCTGTAATTACGGGTGTTTTTGGTGGAATTTTAAGAGATATTTTATGTATGAGAATCCCTTTGGTATTTCAAAAAGAAATTTATGCAGGAATTGCCATAATTGCAGGAGCAATCTATTATTCTCTAATAATGTGGCTTGAGCTTAATGCTCTAGTTTGCACACTTTTAACTCTTTTTATAGGAGTTATTGCAAGGCTTTTAGCTATCAAATATCAATGGTCTTTACCTATTTTTTCTTATAATGAAGAAAAATAATTTATCGTTGCTTTATACAAGTTTGCTAAGATGCTAAAAATTTTTAGGAGATTGATAAATGCAAAGACTAAGTATTTTACTTACAATTTTAATAATTATTAATATAACAGCTTGCGATAGCAAAACAGAAAATTACTACAAAAATCATCCTAGCGAAGCAAAAGAAAAAGCAAAAGAATGCAAAGAAAGCGGAACTCTTAGCGAAGATTGTATTAATGCATTAGAAATTGGTATTAAGCCAACAAATGAAGAGAGTAAATACAGTCCAAACACACCAAAAAAATCTGATAATCAGATATTAGAAGCTTTAAAACAAAATGATTTAAAAAAAGAAAAAATCACAAAAGATATTAACCAAAGTTCAGAAAATAATGAAAGTATTATAATGCCGCCCATAGCAGAAACACCTTCTGAAATTTATCCTTCCAAAACAACAGAAAACAATCAAAGTTCTATCTTTAGTGATGATATTAATATAACACAGGAAAAATTACCATGAAAATAACTCTTTTTTTAAGCCTTATTGGTATATTTTTTGCAGCATGCGAACAAACCAAAAGTGTAGAATATTATCAAAATCACCCTGAAGAAGCAAAAAAAAGAAGTTTAGAATGCAGGCACAAAGCTATCATCAGTCAAGATTGTGTTAATGCGTATAAGGTAGGTTTTCCAAAAGATGAATGGGAAAATGAAAATATCTCTAATCCTTAAAAGCTATAAAAGTTTCAAAATTTGCCCATTTAAAAATACTTTCTATTTTCTTAAAACCTGCCTTTTCTAGCATGTTTAAATTTTCTTTTTGACTATAAGGAATTAAAACATTTTCTAAGGCTTCTCTTTTAGCTGCAATTTCAAATTTAGAATAGCCTTGTTTTTCTTTGTAGTCTGCATAAAGTTCTATGATATTTTTAGACAAAAAAGCATCTTCATAAAGGATTTTTTCACTCATAATCAAAATGCCTTTAGGATTTAAATTTTTATAAATTTTATCAAGCAATTCCTGTCTTTTAGGAGGACGAATAAACTGCATGGTATAATTTGCCACAAAAACATCGCAAGTAAAAAAATCAAATTCGCATAAATTAGCTTCAAAAAAACTTATATCAAGTCCATAAGCTTTAGTTTTTGACTTTGCAACTTCAAGCATAGAAGCAGAATTATCCACGCCAAAAAGTTTAAAATCCTTTCTTAGATTTGCCAACAAAATCAAAAAATTAGCACTTGAACAGCCCAAATCACAAATACTTGCATTTGCAAGTAAAATTTTAGCCAATAAATTAGCACAAAGTTCTAAATTTTCCCTATAAAATGGTACAGAACGATTAATCATATCATCAAAAACACTAGCCACGCTTTTATCAAATTCAAATTGTTTTTTAGGGCTTTGTTTAAAAAGTTCATCTTTCATCATTTTTCCTTAATAATTCTCTAGCTTGTTCTATGTCTTTGGCAATTTGATTTTTAAGTTTTTTTAGATCTTGAAATTTCTGATTCTCTCTTAGAAAAGATATAAACTCAAGTTCGAAAAACTCCCCTTGTGTGAAATTTTCACCCAATTCCTCTAAAATATGACTTTCTATGGCAAAATTTTCATCGCTTGATCTTACACCTAAAAAACTCACACTTTTATAAATATTTTTTTGGCTTTTTAACAAAGTAGCATAAACACCATTTTGAGGCAAAAAATAGCCTTTACAATCTAAATTTATAGTCGCAAAAAGTTCTTTAGAGCCCAAACCTTGTCCTTTAATCAACTTTCCTTTAATACTATAATCTCTTCCTAAAAATTCTTTTGCTTTTTGTAAATTTGCTTTTGATAAAAAATCCTTAATTAAACTTGCATGAACACCTACTCCGCCTATACTAAATTCATCAACTATTATAGTTTTTATCCCACTTAAAGACTCAATATCTTTAGCACTATAAGCCCTATTTTTCCCGAAAGAAAAATCATATCCCACTACTATAAATTTCAAATTGATAAATTCTTTTTTCAAAAAGCTTAAAAAATCTTTACCATCTAAAGATTTTATACTTTCAAAATCCACTTCTATAACTTTTTTTCCTGAAATTTCTTCTTTTTGACGATTTGAACAAAGAAATTGACCCTTAAATTTATTAATAACCAACAAAGCCCCATTCTCATCTAAACATTTTACAAGTTTTAGATGCCCTAAATGTATACCATCAAAACAACCTATAGCTAAAGAAGTAATATTAATTTTTGATATAGTAGTAAAAATATTCAACATTACCTTCCTTTCCTTTAATGCTTGATTTTTGCGTATTTTTTAAAAGCCAACCTAACTTAGCACATGCTTTTTCAAAATCCATTCTTGCCTTTAAGATTGCCTTGTCATCTTTTAAAACACCTTTTTTATCTCTTTTGATATTTTTTCCCACTTCAAACTGAGGTTTAAAAAGTAAAATAATTTCCTTTAAAGCTAAATTATCGATATAATAAAGTAAATTAATAAGAGAAATAAAACTCACATCACAAGTAACAAGTTCAAATTTTTCTTCACTTTTAAAGGCTCTAAGATCTGTATTTTCATGCAAGATAATTTTTTCATTTGCTCTTAAATTTGAATGGAGTTGATTGCTACCTACATCAAGGGCAGTGATTTTTAAAGCCTGATTTTCAAGTAAAATTTGCACAAAACCGCCCGTGCTAGATCCTATATCAAGACAATTTTTATGTTTTATTTCAATATCATTTTCTTCTAAAAAATTTTTTAATTTCAAAGCTGCTCTTGAAACATAAATTTCACTTAAAAGATCCAATTTTAACTCATTGGCTAAAAGTATATCTTCAAGATTTAAATCTTGCGTTTTTTTTAAATTTTCTAAAAAATTTTTCACATCAAAAGAAGCTTTAAAACTTTTACTATTAAGTAAAATCTCTTCATTTTCTATAAGCTCTAAAGCTTTATTTCTACTGATATTTAAACGCTTTGAAACAAAAAAATCAAATCTCATTTTAAACTCTCATTTATTCTTTTTTCCAAGTCTTCTTTTTCTTTAGAAAACCACCAAATTCCTATTTCAAAAGCATTTTTTTTAAAAATTTCTCTAAGATCTTTAAGATCTTTTTCAAAAAGATCTTTTTCTTTTTGAATTAAACTTAAGTTATTATCTTTTAAAAAATTAAAATTATTCATCCATAAAAGTATTTGTTCTTGTTCAGATTTTAAGGCATTATTTCTTTGCTCTTTTAAAAAATAACTTCCTAAAACCATGATAAAACATAAAAATAAAACAATTATTTTTATGTTTATTTTCAAAACAAAATTAAAAACAAAAGCCAAAAGAGAGCAAAACATAAAAAAATTAAAAAAATCAAAAATAAAATTTAAAGCTCTAAAGCTCAAATATCCAAAATGAGAAAAAATAAAAAGTTTTAAATTTGAAACAAAATACAAAAATTCAGATAAAAAATCAAAATAAACAAAAGAAGCACTCTTATAAGCAATGATTTTCCTAGAAAAAAGTTCTAAATTTAAAAGCTCATTGTAAGTAAAAAAAAGCCCATAAAATGCATAAAATAAAGCAGTAAAAAAACTAGCGATAACAACTATTCTAAAGTCATTATAAGCATTATCTACAAATTGCAAATGTAATTCTTTTTTTAAAAATATCATCAATAAAGGCAAAATTATAAATATAAAAACAAAATCAATTTTTTCAAGATTTAAAAAATTTAAAAATAAAGAAATAAGTCCAAAAATCGCCAAGAAAAAACTAAAAATATAAAGATAAAAATCCCCCATACTAACACGATAAAACAAACTTCCCTTAATCAAAGTAGCTTCTTTTATAATATTTTTTCTAAGCTTTAAAAATAAAAAGAATTCCCAAAAAAGTGTTAAAAAAATAGGAATTAAAAAAAATAAAGAAAAAGCACTCCTTTGCCAAGTTAGCAAAAAGCCAAAAAGGCTTAAAAGCGTTAAAATATAAGAACTATTCTTTAACAAGCTCATTAAAAGCACTTTCATCTATACATTTTACTTCAAGCTCTTTAGCCTTACTAAGCTTAGAACCTGCCTCTTCTCCAAAAAGCACATAGTCAGTCTTTTTAGAAACCGAGCCGCTTACCTTACCCCCAAGCTTTTCTATCAAAGCCTTAAACTCATCTCTTGGACGCGAAAGAGTACCTGTAATCACAAAAGTTTTACCAAAAATCACACCATCGCTTTTGATTTCAAGTTTTTCTATTTTCAAATTTAAAAGCTTGTAAAACTCATCAATTCTTGTATGATTAACGCGCGTAAATTCGCAAAGACTTAAAGCCATTTGCTCTCCAAAACCTTCTAAATTAGTATAAGCTTCAAAGCTTTGCTTGTGCCACTCTTTACCAAAACTTAAGCTTAATTTTTTAGCCGCAACCTCGCCAATATGCTCTATCCCTAAAGCTGTGATAAAACGAAAAAGCTCACATTCTCTTGCATGTTCTATGGCGTTTAAAAGATTGTTGATTTTCTTTTCCTTAAAGCCTTCCAAACCTTCAAAATCACTAAATTTTAAATGAAAAATACTCTCAAGTGTAGTGATTTTTTTGTGTTTATATAAAAGCTCTACTATATTTTCTCCAAGTCCGTCGATATTAAGACATTTTTTAGAAACAAAATGAATGATAGAATTTACAAGTCTATCTTCACAATCTATATTTTGACATTTTATTAAAGTTCCTTCATCCAAAAGCTCACTTTGGCAAGTAGGACAAAGTTTAGGGCGTAAAATTTCCATCTCTAAACCTTCTCTACGCTCTTTAAAAACCTTAGTAATTTTAGGGATAACATCGCCACTTCTTATCACGCTTACAAAATCATTGATTTTAACATCAAGTCTTGCAATCTCATCAAAATTATGAAGGGTGGCTGATTTTACTACAACCCCATCTAAATTTACAGGCTCTAAAACCGCCACAGGAGTGATCACCCCACTTCTTCCTACTTGTAAATTTACCCCTGTTAAACGCGTGGTTTTTTCAAGTGCAGGAAATTTAAAAGCTGCCATAAATTTTGGAAATTTTACCGTATAGCCTAATTCTTCACAAAGCGCAAGATCATCAACTCTTACCACCATTCCATCCATCATCATAGGCTTTTTTTCTCTTAAAGCTAAAAGCTCATCATAAGCTTTTAAAACCTCATCTAAATTAGCGCAAAGTCTTACAAAATCATCTTTTAAAAAACCAAGCTCTCTGATAAATTGCATCACCTCACTGTGTTTAGTAAAATTTAAGGTATTTTCCCCTATTCCCCAAGGATAAAATTTCAAATTTCTTTCTTTAGTGATGCTTGTATCAAGCTGCCTCAAACTCCCGCTTGCAGCATTGCGTGGATTAGCAAATAAACTTTGATTTAAAAGAGCTCTTTTTTCGTTGATTTTCTCAAAATCATCTTTTAAAATCACCACTTCTCCACGAATTTCTATCCTTTCTTTATAGGCTATATTTTTAGGTATATTTTCTATCTCAAAAACATTAAGTGTTATATCCTCGCCCACTTCGCCATCACCTCTAGTGGCACCGCTTACTAATTTACCATTTTCATAAAGCAAATTTAGACTCGCTCCATCAAATTTAGGCTCTATAAAAAAGTTTTTTTCACATTTTGCACGTTTTGCCCAAGCCCTAAGCTCACTCTCATCAAACACATCTTCCATCGACCACATACGCTTTAAGTGAGCTATTTTTTTAAACTCGCTTTGTATGGCAGGAGCTATTTTTTGCGTTGGAGAGTCTTTTGAAATTTCATCTTTGTTTTGTTCTTCAAAAACTCTTAATTCTCTGATTAAAGCATCGTATTCTTCATCACTAGCCAAGGGTTCATCTTTTTCATAATATGCCCTCATCCACAAATTTGCTAAAGCAACTTTTTCTAAATACTCTTCTTTTTTCATCTAAACTCCTATATTGTCCATTGCCTGCACTAAAGCAAAAAGTTGTTTGTGCTCGTATAAATCATGCACTCTTATAATACTAGCACCATTTTCAAAAGCCTTTAAATGCAAATACAAAGTTCCTGCTAAACGATCTTTAATCTCGCTTTGAAAATACGCATTAATCACACTTTTGCGACTCGCACCTATAAGTAAAGGTTTATTAAATTGCAAAAAATGCTCTAAGTGTTTGATTAAAATCATATTATGTTCCGCACTCTTTCCAAAACCAATACCTACATCTAAAATACTTTCTTTTACTCCAAAACTTTCTAAAAGTTCAAGTTTTTCTTTAAAAAACAAAGTCATCTCATCGAGCAAATCTTCATAAAAAGGATTATCTTGCATGTTATTCGGATTGTTTTGCATGTGCATTAAGCAATATTTTGCCTCATATTTACTTGCAAGTTTAGCCAGATTAAGATTTCTTAAACTTGTAATATCATTTATAAGTTTAAAACCCTTATTTAAAGCATATTCTAGACAATATTCATCAAAACTATCTAAACTAAAAATCGCTTTTTCATGATAATTTTTCTCATAAATTAAATCAAGTACTTTTTTTAGTCTTTTAAATTCCTCTTCCTTGCCACAATACTCACTCCCAGGTCTCGAACTAACCGCACCTATATCGATATACTCAGGCTTTAAAGCAAGAAAGTCATTAAGCCTTTTTTCAAAGTCTTCTTCACTCACACGACTTTTTGCATTAAAACTATCTTCATTGACATTAATCACTGCCATAAGCTCAGCTTTTTTTGGTTTTAAAAAATCTTTTTGCAAAAAAAGAGCCAAATTTTTAAGTCCAAAATCTTGAAGTTTTTCTTTAGCAATAAGTTTTTGAATTTGTTCTTTACTTGCCATTAAAAGTGCATTTGAATGAGTGATTTTTGCGGTAATTATTTCTTTATGGGTGATGAGCTCAGCTCCTACTCTTAAGGCATCTTGTTTTAAAATATTTGCTGCAGGAGTAGAAATATCTTTGATAAAAATAAAATGAATTTTTGTTTTTTTACTCATAATCTTTTGCCCCATTTTATGAGGGTTTATGAAAGAACAAAGTAAATTAAAATCGGTATTTGGATTGATTTTAAAAAATTTCATTTTATTTCTTTGTATAGTAATTTAGCAAAAGAGTAGCTAAAAGCACCCCACTTTTAGAATTTAATTTTGCAAGCTCATAGCTTTCATAAAAGAACTCTAATTCTTCAGCATTAAAATCTTTATATTTTACACATTCTTTAGCAAGTAATGCAATTTGTTCCATAAGTTCATTTTTATCCAAATTTTCATTTTTTTGCAAAAAATCAAAAAGCATTCTTAAATCCATTCTTTTAAGATCCAAATCAAGTTTTTTAACCTCCTTTTCAACTTTTCTTTTTTCACAAATAAGACGTGATTTTATAGTGGGCAAAAGTAAATTTTTAGAAGGTACCACGATAAGAAATTTAATATTTTTTGGAGGTTCTTCAAGAAGTTTAAGTAAAAAATTTTGTGCTTCTACCCTATAAGAATCCGCCATTAAAACAATAATTTTTTCTTCAGTTTCTGCGATATAGCTTTCTTTTTCAACTGCTCTTGCATCATCGAGTAAAAATTCATTTTGTGGCATAAAAAATCTTAATTTTTTAATACCAAAATTATTAATCATTTCTTCTTTAATACCTAAAAAATCTTCACTGATAATAATCTTACTAATAAACAAAATATTTATCCTAATTGCACCTTGGAAAATAATATTGCATCCAAACTTACATCAAAAAGTTGATATAAACTAATAAGCTTGATATCCAAGTCTTTATCTTTAGAATTTAAATAAAAACTATCTTGCAACTGCTCATCAAAAAGCCACAATAAACTATCATCTCTTGATTTAGCGATTAAAGATTTATTATCAGAAGCACTTCCTATATAAAAATACACATAACCATTAGGAAAAGAAATGTCAAGCAAGTCGTTAAGCAAAGCTATATCCTCTGAACTTTGCACTTTCTTTTTACATAAAGAATTTAACGACACAAAAGGAAGCATGGGACGAGCGGCTTTTGAATTTATATTTTTTAAAAAATACTCTTCATACCAAGATCTTTGTTCATCACATATTAAGACAAAAGTGCGTCCCTCTAAAAGATATTTAAGCCTTGCAGCCATCAAAGGAGCCCATTCTAAACGACGCGACTCCAACCATGCCATAAAAGCTCCGCCATTGCGAATATTTTCAAGGGTAAAACTTAAAAAATCACTCATTTATTTATCAAGCCCATAGCACTCATGTAGTGCTCTAACTGCAAGTTCTCCGTATTTTTCATGAACTATCATCGAAATTTTTATTTCACTAGTAGAAATCATACCAATATTAATACCCTCATCAGCTAAAGCTTTAAAAGCTTTACTTGCCACTCCTGAATGTGATTTCATGCCTACGCCGACTATAGAAACTTTTACTACAGCACTATCACTTTCTATAGTTGTTTTTGAGCTTAAAATTTTTTGCATAGCATTTTTGACTAATTCAAGTTCATTTTGAGGAACCGTAAAACCCAAATTTGTAGCGCCATCAACTCCAACATTTTGTATAATCATATCTACATTAATATTTTCATTTGCTAAAACAGAAAAAATTTCAGCTGCGATTCCAGGCTTATCTTCTACATTTCTTAAAGTCACTCTTGCTTGATTTTTATCCAAAGCAATACCACTTACTAAAGCTTGTTCCATTCCATCTTCCTTTGTTATCATTGTTCCTTCGTTATTGTTAAAACTACTTCTAGTTACTAAGTTAACATTTAATTTTTTTGCAAGCTCTACAGAGCGATTTTGCAAAACTTTTGCACCCAAACTTGCAAGTTCAAGCATTTCTTCATAAGAAATTTTATCCAATTTCTTTGCCTTTGGTTCAATTCTTGGATCTGTTGTATAAACCCCATCAACATCGGTATAAATTTCACACAAATCCGCATTTAAGGCACCAGCTACTGCCACAGCACTTAAATCGCTTCCACCACGCCCTAAAGTAGTTACATTACCTTCATCATCTACACCTTGAAAACCTGCTATAACGACTATTTTACCATTTTGAAGTTCTGATTTTATCGCTTTTGTATCAATATGATGAATTCTTGCCTTTGTAAAAACACTATCTGTAATAATTCCCGCTTTTCTCCCAGAAAATGATATAGCAGGATAACCCTTTTCATTTAAAGCAATAGAAAGTAAAGCGCTTGTTACACGCTCTCCACTGCTTAAAAGCATATCCATATCTTTACCATTAGGGGTTTTACTAAAATATTCAGCTTGCTCGATAAGAGTATTTGTCACCCCACTCATTGCAGATACTACAACAACAAGTTGATTACCCTGTTGCGCACTTTGGATAACCCTATTGGCTACTGCTTCGATACGCTCAAGTGTTCCAACGCTTGTTCCACCATATTTTTGAACTATAAGCATTTTAGATATAACCTTTCTCTTCAAAATATTTGATCACTTTAACATAAATATTTTTTTTAAAATGATTAATCATTTCAAAAATTTGTTTAACACTCACAAATTGATAATCATCAAATTCAGGATGCTTGGTATTGATATTGATTGTAGCACTGTGCTTTAAACGCACTAAAAAATATTTTTGAATCTGTCCATCATAAGGATACATTTTTTTAACAATTTTACTCGGAAAATCATAACTCAACCATTCTGGATACTCAGCAATGATTTCAACCTCATCGGTGCCTATTTCTTCTTTTAGTTCTCTAAATAAAGCGTTTTTGACACTTTCACCTTTATCAATACCTCCTTGTGGAAATTGCCAAATATTATCCATATCACTTCTTCTAGCTATAAAAATCTTACACTCAAAAGGATAAGAACTTGACAAAATAACAGCTGCAACATTTGGTCTATAATTTTTCTCGTTTTCCACAATATTTTTCCTTAATTTAAAGGAAATAATTTTAACCTAAATCAAATCAAATTTTTATTAAAATACATTAAAAAAATTTAATAAAATATTTTAGGGTTTTTATGCATTTTTATATCCATATTCCATTTTGTGAAAGCAAATGTAATTATTGTGCTTTTACAAGTTTGAAAAAAAATGATTATGAAAAAGCCTATTTTAAGGCTTTAAAAGAAGATATTATTTTTCAATTAAAACAATTTAACATTCAATCAAATCAAATTAAAACCTTATTCATAGGCGGAGGAACACCAAGTTGTGTTGATGCGTATAATTATGAAGATATTTTTAAAATTTTATATCCTTTACTAGATAAAAATGTAGAAATTTCATGCGAAGCTAATCCCAACTCAGCAACATTAAATTGGCTTAAAAATATGAAAAATCTAGGAGTTAATCGCATTTCTTTTGGAGCTCAAAGTTTTCATCCTAAAAAACTTCACTTTCTTGGAAGAATTCATAATCAAGAAATGATTATCAAAACATTAGAAAACGCAAATAAAGTAGGTTTTAAAAATATCAATTTAGATCTTATTTATGATACAAAATTAGACAATAAAAAAATGCTTGAATTTGAACTCTTATACTTAAAACAAATCAAGGCTTTAATCACACACCTTAGTGCTTATAATTTAACCATAGAATCAAACACAGCCTTTACCAAAAAAGAACACTTTAAAAAAAATGCTCCTAATTTAATGAAATTTTTCATCAAGCAACTCCTAGAACTTGACTTTTTTCAATATGAAATCAGTAATTTTTCAAAAACCAAAGCCCAAATTTGCAAACATAATCTTGCTTATTGGCAAGGAAAAAACTACCTAGCTTGTGGATTAAGTGCGGTAGGATTTTATGAAAACAAGCGTTTTTATACAGCAAAAAATTTAAAAAATTACATAGAAAATCCCACTTTTAGATCTATAGAGCAGCTAAGTTTTAAAGACTTGAATTTAGAACACCTATTTTTAGGACTTAGAAGTATAGTAGGGATTGATGAAACAAAACTCAATCAATGGCAAAAAGACAAAATAAATATATTATTAAAAGAAAAAAAACTTTTTTACAAAAATAAAAGATATTTTAATCCTAATTTTCTCATTAGCGATGAGCTTGCTTTATATCTCTCATCTTAAATTTAAGTTTTTTAAGTAAAATATTTATTTAAAATATCAAATCAAAGAGTAACGATTAATGAGTTTTGGTGAAATTATAGTTATTTTAGTTGTAGCGATTTTAGTCTTAGGGCCTGATAAACTTCCAGAAGCTATAGTACAAATAGCAAAAATTCTAAAAGCTGTAAAACGCAACATAGATGATGCAAAATCAAGCATAGAAAAAGAAATACGCATCAATGACTTAAAAGAAGAAGCTAAGAAATACAAAGATGAATTTTCAAGCACTAATGAAAACATACGCAAAAAACTCAGTTTTGAAGAATTTGATGACCTTAAAAGAGATATTTTAGATAAAACAAAGGTGGATTTAACCTTTGATAGCAGAGATGATAACACAAAAAATAACCTTAGCGGACAAAATTTAAATACAGAAGAAAAACCAAATCTTAGCAAATTAGAAACACAAGATAAAACGGAAAAATAAATGTTTGAAGAATTAAGACCTCATTTAATAGAACTTAGAAAACGCCTTTTTATAAGCGTTGCTTGCATTGTAGTTATGTTTATTGTATGTTTTGCTTTACGAAGCTATATCTTAGATATTCTAAAAGCTCCACTTATAGCTGTTTTGCCCGAAGTAGCCAAACATGTGAATGTAATTGAAGTACAAGAAGCCTTATTTACTGCAATGAAAGTTAGTTTTTTTGCAGCCTTTATCTTTTCTTTACCTGTAATTTTTTGGCAATTTTGGAAATTTGTAGCTCCGGGACTTTACGATAATGAAAAACGCCTTGTGGTGCCTTTTGTTAGCTTTGCAAGCATTATGTTCGCCTTAGGGGCTTGTTTTTGTTATTTTGTTGTAGTGCCTTTGGCTTTTAAATTTTTGATTAATTTTGGTTTAAATGAAGATTTTAATCCTGTGATTACCATAGGAACTTATGTAGATTTTTTTACAAAAGTTGTTGTGGCTTTTGGCTTAGCTTTTGAAATGCCTGTAATTGCCTTTTTCTTTGCTAAAATCGGGCTTATAGATGATAGTTTTTTAAAACGCCATTTTCGCATAGCTGTTTTAGTTATTTTTGTTTTTTCAGCCTTTATGACTCCACCTGATGTTTTATCTCAATTTTTAATGGCAGGACCACTTTGTGGACTTTATGGACTTTCTATTTTAATTGTTCAAAAGGTAAATCCTGCCCCAAAAGATAAAGAAAGTGATGAATAAAGACTTACTTCTTTCAAGCTATGATTACACTCTAGCTAATGAACTCATAGCTAACTATCCTGCAAATCCAAAAGAAGATGCTAGGCTTTTGGTTTTTGATCGCAAAAACAAAGAAATTTTTCACACTACTTTTAAAAATTTACAAGACTTTTTACCCAACTGCGCGATTTTTTTCAATGATACTAAAGTTATTAAAGCAAGAATTTATGGCAATAAAGCAAGCGGAGGAAAAATAGAGCTTTTCTTGCATCAACCTTTTTTAAATTCTCACAATCCACTTTTTCTAGCTCAAATTAAAGGGCGTGTTAAAAAAGATGAAATCTTATATTTTAGGGAGGATTTAAAAGTGCGCGTTGTAGAACTTTTAGATGATGGTCTTCGAAAAGTTCAATTTTTTCAAAATGATAAAACCTTAGACACCTCAAATCTTTACAACCTGCTTGACAAGATAGGACATATACCCTTGCCTCCTTATATTAAAAGGGAGGATGAAAAAAGTGATTTGAAAGATTATCAAAGTATCTTTGCAAAAAATTTAGGCGCGGTAGCTGCTCCAACTGCAAGTTTACATTTTAGTGAGACTATGCTTGAAAATTTAAGAAAAAAACACGAAATTTATCATTTAACCTTACATGTAGGAGCTGGAACCTTTAAAAGCGTGGAATGTGAAAATATACAAAAGCATAAAATGCATAGCGAATTTTTTAATATTCCGCAGCAAGCATGTGAAATTATAGATTCAAAACAAGCTATTTTAGGCGTAGGAACAACGGTAACAAGAACTATAGAATATTACGCAAGAACTAAAACAAAAAATGGTTTTTGTGATCTTTTTTTACACCCGCAAAATCCACCTATAAGACAAAATCATCTTTTGACCAATTTTCATTTACCAAAATCTACTCTTATCATGCTAGTTTCAGCTTTTATCGGTAGAGAACAGTGTTTAAAACTTTATGAACTTGCCATAAAAGAAAAATATCGCTTTTACTCTTATGGCGATGCGATGCTAATCTTGTGATTTTTCTTTAAAATTTATTGCTATTTTAGCTTGAAGTTTTAGCCAATCTTTTTGAAGCATGATAGGAAAACCACCATAAACGCGCCCGCCTTCTAAATTTTTACTCACACCGCCTCTTGCAGCTATAGTACTAAAATCGCCTATTTTTAAATGTCCACTCGTTGCGCTTTGACCACCCATAATAACATTGCGTCCTAACTCACTTGAACCTGAAATTCCAGTTTGTGCTACAATGATACAATTTTGACCTATATTGCAATTGTGTCCGATTTGAACTAGATTGTCTACCTTAGTACCTGCTTTGATAATAGTACTATCAAAAACTGCTCTATCTATAGTTGTACAAGCCCCCACTTCTACAAAATCTTCTAAAATCACATTGCCATTATGATAAATTTTATAATGTTCGCCGTTTTTATTGTGCGCATAACCAAAACCATCGCTTCCTATTACACAATTGGCAAGCAAATGACATTTTTTACCAATTTTAGTGTCATTATAAATCACTACATTAGGATGGATAATACTCTCATCGCCAATGCTGACATTATCACCTATATAAGCTCCTGCCATAATGATTACATTTTCACCTATATTTACATTATCACCTATATAGACATTAGGCATAATTCTTGCGCTTTTTGCGATATTTTGCACTTTTTCTTTAGCTGTGCCTATCAAAGGCTTAGCAAAAAGCTTGCTTAAAAAAGCAAAATTCAAATGTGGATTTTGAGTAATCAAAGCTTTAGTATCTTTAGGCACTAAATTTTCATATTCTTTAGATACTAAAATAGCAGCAGCTCCTGTGTAAGGTATATCTTTGGTATTTTTCTCACCATCACAATAAGTAAGCTCTGTAAAATTTGCTTTCAATAAAGAATTTAAAGCACTGATTTCTATATCCTCACCTTTATACTCCAAGCTTAAAAATTCTGCTATTTCACTTAATTTCATTTAATCTCCATCAAAACAGATCCACTGCGAACTATATCGCTAGGATTGTATTTTTTAATTGTTTTTAAAAAATTATCAATGCGATTTGCATCATCAGCAACCATTAAAAACAAAAAATTCTCATTGCTATTTGCAATAGTACCATTATAAGCTTTCAAAACGGCATCAAGTCCACCTAAATTTTCATTTAAAGGAATTTTCACTAAAGCCATTTCTTTATCAATAAATTCTTCACTTTCTATCACTTTATAAGTAGGAATAAGCTTATGAAGTTGTTTGACTATCTGCTCAAAAGTTCTTTCATTTCCTGAAGTGACTATATTAATACGCGAAAATTCTTTATTTTCCAAAGGTGCTACTGTGAGCGAGTCAATATTATAACCTCTTCCTGAAAAAAGTCCTACTATACGAGATAAAACCCCATGCTCATTTAAAACAATTACCGATAAAACCCTTCTCATTGTCTATCCTTTGCCTTTGGTAAAATCATATTATAAATCGCACTTCCTGCAGGCACCATAGGTAAAACATCTTCAAAGCGATCAATTTTTACATTTAAAAGAGAGGTTTTATCACTTTTTAAAGCTTGGTTAAAAGCTTGAATGAATTCTTCTTTGCTTGAAATTTCATAACCTTCGCAACCAAAGCCTTGAGCAATTTTGATAAAATCAGGCTGAGTGCTTAAATCTGTTTGTGAAAAATGCTCTTTATAAAACATACTTTGCCATTGTCTTACCATACCTAAAAAGGCATTATTTAAAATAATATTTATAGTTTTTATACCATACTCACGAGCAGTCATAAGCTCTTGGATATTCATTAAAACCGATCCATCACCTACGAAATTAATCACCACTTCTTCATCCACAGCAAGCTTTGCACCCAAAGCAGCAGGCAAAGAATATCCCATAGTTCCTTGCCCTCCACTTGTTGCAAGCTGTCTTGGATAATTAAAAGGATAAAACTGTGCTACCCACATTTGATGCTGACCCACATCGGTAATAATCCTTGCATCTGGAGCCATCTTCGCACATTCTTCAATCACCCATTGCGGTTTTAAAACTTCATTGCTATCTTCATAAGAAAGTGGATAAAGTTCATTATAACGCTTTAAAGTTTCGTGCCATTCTTTAAAAGTTGTGTTGAAATTTTCCTTTTTAAGCTCTTCTAAAAGCTCTTTAAGAACTTCTTTAATATCTCCTACTATAGGATAATGCGCATTGATAATCTTTGAAATAGAACTAGGATCAATATCAACATGAACTATAGTCGCATGTTTGGCAAATTCACTTGTTTTTCCTGTAATCCTATCATCAAATCTCGCTCCTACACTCACAAGCAAATCACACTCACTTAAAGCCATATTAGCAGCATAGCTTCCATGCATGCCTGCCATTTTGAGATTAAAAACATCATCACTTCTTAAAGTTCCAAGCGCCATCAAGGTTTCAACTGCTGGAATTTTTGTAAATTTTACAAGCTCTCTGATTTGCTCACTTGCATTAGAACTGATACAACCTCCACCCAAGTAAAATAAAGGTCTTTTTGCTTCTTTTAAAAGCTCTGCAAATTTTTTAATTTGCTTTGAGTTACCCTTATAAACGGGTTTATAAGTTTTCATAGAAATTTCTTTAGGATATTCCCAAAGTCCCAAAGTTGCACTTACATCTTTTGGCACATCTATATGCACAGGCCCAGGTCTACCACTTCTTGCTATATAAAAAGCCTCTTTTAAAATGCGTGGAAACTCTTCTATGCAAGTAACTAAATAATTATGCTTTACACAAGGTCTTGAAATACCTACTGCATCAATTTCTTGAAAAGCATCTGTACCAATAAGAGAATTTGCCACCTGCCCTGAAATCAATATTAAAGGGATAGAATCACTATAAGCCGTAGCTAGGCCTGTAATAGTATTTGTAAAACCTGGTCCGCTTGTAACTATAGCTACGCCCACTTCTCCGCTCATTCTTGCGTAAGCATCAGCAGCATGCAAAGCCGCTTGTTCATGACGCACTAAAATATGTTTAAAATACTTTTGATTGTAAATTTCATCATAAATATTAAGCGCAGCGCCTCCAGGATAGCCAAAAACAATTTTAACATTTTCTTCTTTTAAAGCCTCGCAAATCATTGCTGAACCGCTTAACTCTTTCATAATAACACTCCAAAAAATTATTGTAAAAGCTCTTTAAGTGCTAAATTAAGTCTTTTACCATCAACACTCGCACCTAATTTTATTTTAGCTTCTTTCATCACCAAACCTTGTTCTTTTAGTGAACTTACGCCCAATTCTTCTATAAGTTGTTTTAAGGCTAAAGTTAACTCCTCATCACTTAGTTGTTTAGGCAGATAAATTTCAAAAAGACTTATTTCATTTTGTTCTTTTTGTGCTAAATCTTCACGATTTGCCTTAAGATAAAGTTCGATTGCGTCTTTACGTTTTTTGATTTCACTTGCAATAATTTTATAAATTCTTTCATTATCTAATTCTATTCTTTCATCCACTTCTATTTGCTTAAAAGCTGCATTTAAAGTTCTTAAACTATCTCTTTTAAAATCATCTTTTTGTTTCATTGCCTCTTTGATATCGTTTAAAATTTGTTCTTTTAAAGTCATTTTTTTCCTTTTTAGTTAAAATTACAAGCTTTAAGATTTAAACCAAAACCTTCTAAGCCTATATAGTCTTTATCACAACTTTGAGATAAAAGTTTAATTTCTTCTATACCAAAATATCTTAAAATCTGCGCTCCTATACCATAGTTTTTGTATTGAGTGGTACTGGATTTTTCTCCTTGCATGAAAACTATAACGCCACCATTTTCACTAAGAAATTTGATTTGCTCTAAAAGTTTTGAAAATTTATCTGAAGTTAAAAGCTCAAAATCACTACCACTGATATGAAATTTAACATTTTCACATTTTTTGATATCTTTAAAGCAAAAAGCTATGTGTTGGGTTTGATTATGATCGCTAAAGATAAATTTTTCTGCTTTAAAGCCTGCTAAAACACTTTGACTTTTTTCTTCAAGCTTAATAAGGCTTTCATGTTTTAGGCGATATTCTATAAGATCACTTACGGCTATCATGTTTAGATCATGTTTTTGGCAAAAAATTTCTAGATCTTCTCTTCTTGCCATATCTCCATCATCTTTTACGATTTCACAAATCACACAAGCACCTTTTAATCCTGCTAATTTACAAAGATCAACCGTACCTTCTGTATGACCTGTGCGTTCTAAAACTCCGCCTTTTTTTGCGATTAAAGGATTGATATGTCCTGGTCTTACAAAATCACTCGCTTTAGCATTATCATCAGCAAAAATTTGTATAGTCATATTTCTTTCATAAGCACTAACTCCCGTTGTAGCATCTTTTGCATCTACGGTTATGGTAAAAGCGGTTTCGTGGTTTGAAGTATTTTTAGGCACCATTAAAGGAAGTTCAAATTTTTTTGCCAAAGTTTCATCTAAAGCTACGCAAACCACACCACGAGCTTCTTTTATCATGAAATTTACTTTTTCTTGAGTGCTAAATTGCGCAGGAAAGATTAAATCGCCTTCATTTTCTCTATCTTCTGCATCTACCATTACAAGCATTTTCCCTGCTTGTAAATCCCTAATCGCTTGTTCTACGTTAACAAATTTCATCTTTATTTCCTTAAAATTTTTAAAATTATAACTTAAATTGCTTGACAAATAAATTAAAATTCACTATAATTACACTTTTAAAAAATATTTATTGGGGTATCGCCAAGCGGTAAGGCAACAGGTTTTGGTCCTGTCATTCAGGGGTTCGAATCCCTTTACCCCATCCACTTCTTATTTTATATTTCAAATATCTTATATGCCGCGAAGTAGAGCAGTGGTTAGCTCGTCGGGCTCATAACCCGAAGGTCGGGAGTTCAAATCTCCCCTTCGCAACCAAATGTATTAATCTTCAATCCTCTTCACTTCTTTTTAATCGTATTAAAATAATTTAAAATGATTGTATTGTTAATCTTAGCTGAGTTTTTAAAATACTTTAAAAGAATGATTGCAATCCAAAAAGAATTTAACGACTTTAACAACATCCATCCTAATAATTTTAAAATTATCAGGATGAAATTTTAACAAGCTAGGAGAGTAAAC
>NZ_MJXP01000029.1:0-3525 GCF_001762855.1 Campylobacter sp. BCW_6467
CATTAAATCAATTTTTTTATAAAATAAAATTTAAATTCAAACTATATAGTTTTATAATAATTAATATTTAATTATATTTTAAGTTTAAATATTTTAATATTCCGCTATTTTATTTTTATATTTTATATTATTATTAAAAAATAAATAATATGAAATTAATTTCAAAATAAACCATTTTAAATAAGGAAGGAGAAAAATATTTGAGTAAAAATATTATTTCAAATAAAGTGTCCATGGGGGGGGGTTAAAGAACCCTGTTTAAATTCTAAAAAGATAGTTTTATCTTTAGCTACTATTTCTTTTTTGGCAAGTTGTGCTAATGCTAAATTAAATTCTGAAATAAAAACTTATGATGAAGCAAATAAAAATCTTAAGGCTAGATCAGCAGCAAGTGTTTATACTCCTCAAGCTAGAGTTAATACGACTATAAACACCTCAGAGACAGTACAAATCAACATTTCTGATTCAGGTCCACATACCATAATAATTGAAGCAGGTGGAACTCTAGGTAGTATAGGTAATAATGATAGAATCATCTATGCTCATGCTAATGGGAGCAATACCCTTACTCTTACCAATCTTACTAATAAAGGAACTATTAATGGCAATGTAAATGTAGAGCATGATAACGATTTTAAAGGAACCATCACTGTCAATACCTTTGAAAATACAGGTCAAGTTAATGGTCAAATTTATATGGGAGTTTGGGGTGGTAATTCAGGAACTCTTAACATTGATAAATTTAACAATAGTGGAACTATAGCAGTTTCTAATAACAATCAAGGAGTGTTTTTCGAAGGAAAAAATACTAATATACAAGCCTTTAACAATAATGGATTTATTAGCGGAAGCGAAGGTGTAAGCTTATCTAGCGGAACTATAAATAGTTTTAATAATAATGGAACTATCAATGGTAACTCTTCTGGCATATTTGTATATGGTGGCAATATACAAACTCTTGAAAATTCAGGAACTATAATATCTAATGGTAATTATAGTAATCATGCTGGTATAAAACTAGAAAATGGTGGCTTCATAGAAAACATTATCAACACAGGAACTATAAAATCAAATCATTCTGGCATAATGGTAACTTGGGGTAAATTTGGAACACTTACCATAAGAGATGGAGGTGTAATTCATGGCAAATACATAAGAATAGGAGTGGGTCAATGGCAAACTCTAGGGGATTTATACATAGATGGAGCAAGCTCAAAAAAAGATGGCACAGTAAGTGGAGTTTATGGCGATAGTTATGGAATTTCCTTAGATGTTCACTCACGAACTCAAAAAATAGAACTTACAAATGGTGGTGTTATTAAAGGTGATATTAGTGGTATAAGATTAGATAGTGGAGCTTCTTTAAGTGGAGAAATGATTTTATCTGGTGAAGGCTCTAGAGTAGAAGGTGGAAGTGATGCTGGTATTTTTAATTTTGGTGGAAAAATAGAAGGCTCTATAACCGTAAAAGATGGAGCTACTATAACAGCCACTTCAAGTCAAGCCATATCTAATGTTGGCTCAGGAAGCATAACAGGTGGTATTACAGTTAGTGGGGAAAACACTAAACTTGAAGGAAATATAATCAATGCAGATAGTGCTTCTATAGGTAGTGATATCAAGATAGAAAATGGAGCTAAGGTAGAAGGTGGTCTTGTTAATCAAGGCAATGGAAGTATCTCAGGAAGTGTTCAAGTAAGTGGTGGTAGCACCATTGATTCTATTACCAATGAGGGTAATGGAGCTATTTCTGGTTCAATTACTGTAGATAAAGATAGTAAACTTGATTCTATCACTAACACCTCTACTTCTGATACAGGTATAAGTGGTTCTATCACTAACAATAGTGACAATAAACTTGAAATTTCTAACTCAGGTAATATCGGTGGTAAGATTGAAAGCACTGGTGCTGCTGATATGGTAATTAGCAATAATGGTGGAGGAACTATTAGCGGAGGTATTAGTTCTTCAGGAAGTGGAAACACTAGTATTTCTAATTCACAAGGTTCAACCATAAATAATGGTATCACTGTTTCAGGATCAGCTCAAGTTGAAATTTCCAACCAAGGCTCAGTAGGTAAAGATGAAAATGGTAATACAGTAACTAACAATGGTAGTGGTAGTGTTGGAATCAAAGATTGGGTTGTTTCTACAGACAAAGAAACAGGTAAATTAGACACTGTGGTTGTAGGTGGAAGTGGCAAAGATAATGTAAAAGTAGAAAACATCACCGTAGATCAAAGCAATGTTAATCTTGAAGAATTAGGCAATATCAATAATATCATCTCAGGTGTTAATCAAGGCAATATTGGCAATATAGGAACCAATGGAGGTGGAGAAATATCTTTAAGCTATGATCCATTAACAGGAAAACTTTCTACAGATTATCATCTTAATGCTTCCATATCTGGAGCAACCTTTAGATCTTTAATCTCAACTACTTCAAGAAGATCTACCTTTATAGACAATGTTATGGGTAATTCTATGCAAACTTTTGCTTTAGCTTCTTCAAGTAAGTCTCAAAGCATTGCTATGTCTGAAAAGGGTAATTTATATGCAGATGCAAGTGATTATATAAAGAGTGATTTAAATAACGGAAGCCATGGTTCTAATAAAGAACATTCTTTATTCATCCTTCCTTATACTTCTTCACAGAATGTTGAACTTTCTTTAAATGAAGAAAGTAAAGGACACACTAAAGGAACCATTATAGGTTATTCTACTTTAAAAGACAGTGGAATATATGGTGTGTATGCAGGTTATGAAGATACAAAAATGGGTTCAACTTATTTTGATATTAATAATAGAACCTATTATGCAGGTTTAAAATACTTTAATACCTTATTTACTACAAGTAAAGGTCAAGAAGTTTATATCAAAGCTCAAGGTAAAGCTGCTTTGATTAAAAATGATTTAACTAAAAAAATAGGAAATAATGAAGCTAAAGCTGAACCTAATTCTTATGCTTATGGAGTCAATACAGCCTTAGGTATGAATTTTATTTCTAATAAAGATATATTCTCCCCTGAAATAGGTCTTGCTTATGAAGGAGGCTATACTGAAGCTTTTTCTATGAAAGACACTATAGGACAAGCAACAGTTAAAGGTGGAGAAAGAACCTATGCAAACTATTTAAATCTTTTCTCTACTAAAACAAGCTTTACTTGGTTTAGAGATTGGTTGCCTAATTTAAAAACTTCAGTAGAACTTGGAGCTAAGTTTAATATCAATCCTAAAGTAGAAGCTGAGGCTAGATTTGGAAATACAAAAGTAAGTGATGAGTTTGATTTACCAAGAGTACAAAAATTTGTAAGCACTTCTTTTATCGTTCCTGTTAATGAAGCTTTCTATTTTAGTTTAAACTATAATGGAATGTTTGATAAAGATGGCAATACCCATACAGGATTTGCTCAGTTTAATTATCTTTGGTAATCTTATAAAAGATCCTACTTAGTTTAATTAGTTTACTCTCCTAGCTTGTTAAAATTTCATCCTGATAATTTTAAAATTATTAGGATGGATGTT
>NZ_MJXP01000030.1:0-1912 GCF_001762855.1 Campylobacter sp. BCW_6467
CAAGATTTATTCGATGTTTTAAATGAAGATTTTACCAAAGAATATGAATTCATAGATAGTCCTACTTTAGATGATATGGTAAAACACAAACAAAGTGATGAAGTTTTTAAAGTGTTTTATAAAAAAGATGATAAAATAAGATTGCTTAGAGTTAGCAATATGCAAGCTTTAAATCGTTTTGATAAACTTAAAGGTGCAATGACAAAAATAATTTTAGATAGTGGTTTTAAACCTGATAAATAAAAAGGATTAATATGTGTAAAGATCAAGAATATATAGAGCAAAGAAAGGTTTTATGGGAAAAAAGTTTTGAAGCCTTTAAAGATGATAAAGTGTATCAAAAAGAACAGCTTGAACTTGCAGAAGCAGGAATTAATGATGGCTTAGAGGAGGATTAATTATATAATTAGCCATATATTTATATTAGTTTTTTTTAAAAAACCGTTTTTACTATTCTTTAATCTTTTATATTGTATTTTGATTGTCTTATTTATGTAATTTTATATATAAAAAAAGTTTTTTCCAATTTTACAACAAAACCCTTTATGGTATAATAAAAATAAAAATTATATAAGAAAGGATACAAATGGCTATAAAAATTGAAATTAGCGGATTTGATAAGGATTTTTTACCTGTTTTTGAGAGTTTAGCTAAAAGCCTAAAAGCTACTTATTGTTTGTTAGAATGTGATACTCCAGAAGAGAAAAAACAAAGTTCTATGAAAAAGGCTTTAGAAGAAATGAAAAATGGAGAACATGAAACTTTTAAAAACTTTGATGAGTATAAAAAGGCTATGCGTGAAATATGAAATTAGAGTTTTAAAAGAATACAAGAAAAACTATAAGAAGCTAACGCTAAAAGAAAAAGACTTAGTAGATGAAATAGTCTATCGCTTATCTAACAATGAAACTCTTGAAAGAAAATACAAAGATCATAAACTAAAAGGTGAATTTAAAGAGCTTAGAGAGTGTCATGTAAAACCTGATTTGCTCTTAATTTATCAAAAACAAGATGATAAACTTATTTTAACATGTATTAATATAGGTTCTCATAGCGAGTTGTTTTAATAATTGAAGTTAAATTAATCAAGTTTATAAAAATCCATAACTACATATTAAGTCATTTATATCATAATAGAAAGAAAAAAGAAAAACACTATGAAAAAATTATCCCAAGAAGAAATACAAAAAGCTATGAGAGAATGTGTAGTAAGTTCTTATACTTATGATCCAGTTAATCCTAATGGTTATTTCTCAAGATTTATTCGATGTTTTAAATGAAGATTTTACCAAAGAATATGAATTCATAGATAGTCCTACTTTAGATGATATGGTAAAACACAAACAAAGTGATGAAGTTTTTAAAGTGTTTTATAAAAAAGATGATAAAATAAGATTGCTTAGAGTTAGCAATATGCAAGCTTTAAATCGTTTTGATAAACTTAAAGGTGCAATGACAAAAATAATTTTAGATAGTGGTTTTAAACCTGATAAATAAAAAGGATTAATATGTGTAAAGATCAAGAATATATAGAGCAAAGAAAGGTTTTATGGGAAAAAAGTTTTGAAGCCTTTAAAGATGATAAAGTGTATCAAAAAGAACAGCTTGAACTTGCAGAAGCAGGAATTAATGATGGCTTAGAGGAGGATTAATTATATAATTAGCCATATATTTATATTAGTTTTTTTTAAAAAACCGTTTTTACTATTCTTTAATCTTTTATATTGTATTTTGATTGTCTTATTTATGTAATTTTATATATAAAAAAAGTTTTTTCCAATTTTACAACAAAACCCTTTATGGTATAATAAAAATAAAAATTATATAAGAAAGGATACAAATGGCTATAAAAATTGAAATTAGCGGATTTGATAAGGATTTTTTACCTGTTTTTGAGAGTTTAGCTAAAAGC